>CALPNL020000040.1 GCA_943324925.2 Chitinophaga pinensis
CAACAAATACACATGCTACAATTATGATTCCTGAGATCATACCTCCTACTTTTGAACCACTTTCTTTTTTAACGTTTGCCATTTTTTTTTAATTTTTGATAATTTTAAATAATTTTTTAATTTCTAAATTTAATTTAAACTTGGTGAAGAGCAAATTTAATTTTTTAGTTCAAATAAAAAAATGTTTTTTACATTAAATTATCAATAATTTTTAAAATTATTAAATATTAAAAATAAACCATTTTTTTAAGAATATCCTCATTTGATTCTTACATGATAACGCATAATTAAGGGATTTTATTAGTATCATTATGGATTTAACAATTTTAATTAAGAAATCGATTGAAATCGATTGTTAATTACTTTAAATAAAGTCTATTAATCCATGTAAGTATGAGTACTAATTGTAAATAAAATACCTCATTTATTCTAAATAAATAAATCAATTTAAATAAAAAAAGAGACTGTTAAAACAGTCTCTTTTTAATCATATACTATTAAAAAAATTATTCAATTATAATTCTCTTTACTTCTTTCTTGTCCCCATCTTGAACAGTTACAAGATAAACTCCAGCTTGAACATTTGCTAGTTCAATGTTTTGAGAGAATAAGCCAGTATTTCCATAGGTGTTTTTAGAAATCAATCTTCCTCTCATATCGTGAACAGAAATTCCGATTTCATTATTGGAATTCGAATCAAACTGAACTGTAAAGTTTCCTTTATTTGGATTTGGATAGAGAGTAAAGTTAGTCAATGAATTATCTAAAACCGAAAGAGGCGAAGCCATAGCACATATATTTAAACTCCAGCTATTTATGGCACCTCCATCTTCATTGTAAGGATCTAAAACTTTCAATTTCCATACTCCGTTAATTGGCTGTCCATTAAATCCAGACAATAGCTGAACAGGCTTTACAGTTCCTGAAATTGCAGGATTAGTAGCACAAACTAAAGTATTCCCAGAATCATCAAAAGTAGCAGTGATATCAAGTAAAGAAGCATTGGTACAAGGTCTTGCTACTAATTGAATTTCTGTACCTGTAGGACTAATTAATGAAACAGTCATGTCATTTACCCAAGTATGACTAATATCAACAGTTACATTTACATCAGAAACTAAATTGGCTGAAGATAAATTAATTGATGAATAAAAAGGGGTTGTGTTTGCAACAATAGGAATATCAACCGGAGTATCAGTAGCCATTTGTGTTAAACAAATTAATTGACCAGTGGTGAATCTAAATGTTGGACTATATGTTCCCGAACAAGTTGGATTTTTAGGCATTACTCTCCAATGATAATCAGTGGCTTGAGATAAATTGATTGCTGTGTAAGAATTTGTTGTAACATTTACACTTCTCACTATTGTTGTAAAAAATGGAGTGGTAGCAATTTGTACATCATAACTTGTTGCCGCCGCATTTGATGGCCATGTCAGGTTAACCGACCCTGGACTAAGAGCCACAGTTAAATCTGCAGGACTAGTTAATGCTTGTGTTCCAAAATTTGAAATAAATACTTCTAAATAGAAAGTTGCATTTTTTACTGTAGTTCCAGAAGTAGCATTAACAATTATTGGATAAACTCCTGCAGGAACTGAACTTGAAACAGTCACATTCATTGATGCTGTTCCGCTTGCTGACAAACTAGAAGGTACAAAAGCAGCTGTAACTCCAGCAGGTAAAGTACCTGTAGTGAAAGTGGTTGTTCCTGTAAATCCAGCATAAGAAGTATATGGGATTGTATATACAGCGCTGCCTCCTTGACATGCTTGTTTATTTTGTTGTTCTGCTACACCATTATAGGCAATAGCAAAACTTGAGGTTGGTGCTGTGATTGTAAAATTAACATTTGAAATATCAAAGAAAACATGCTTATATCCTTTAACCATAATTCTATTTGATGACCCAATATTATTTGGAACAGTAATCGTCGCGCTTCCATTATTTGGCACTTTACTAGCTAATTGAATTGGATAGGTATAACCACCATCCGTAGACAAAAAGATATCTACATAGGCTGCATTTACATTGTTAGCAGTAGTCCCAGCAACAGCCCAAGTAACGGTTTGATTTGAACCAACAACCCAGGAAACAGCAGTATTTGGCGCACTTACAACGAAAGGTCCAGCAGCAGAAGTTACATTAACTTTCATGTCGGTATAGTTAGTTTGTCCCACTTTTACAGGCGCTGTAGCTCTGTAGGGTGCATTGTCTCTAACTGTTAATCTGAAATTTAATACTCTTGAAACAGAACTTAAAGCTTCAGATAAAAATCCTGCAGTTCCCCCAACTTCACTAGTTGTAGTAGAATTTGCAACTACACTTTCAATTTTTGGAAAATACCTTGAAGGGGAAGCTGTAGGGCTCCATGACAAGAAATTTGGACCAAGTATCTTTGTTTCACTAGCGCTACTATTAGCACCCGTATTTGCTCCTCCATCATCGTTTTGCTCCCAACAGTAAGTTAATGCATCCGTTTCATTAGCATCTGTAGCAGCTCCAGTCAACACAAATGGAGTGCTAAAAGGAATTGTATAATCACTTACTGGAAGTACTACAGGCGTAGCATTATCAACTAAATTGGTAGAAACTATGCAAGGTCTTCCTGCTAAATTATTTTGAATTTGCTCTATAGAAGTTTCATGATAAATATCTATAGAGTGCGCAGCAACGTCTTGATTTGTAATTCCGGCATACCCCATAATGGTTATACCCGAACCTACTTCTTTATTTACTCCTGCACCTTCATTAGAATTTGAAAAAGTATGATTGGCACCCATTTGATGTCCCATTTCATGTACTACATAATCAATGTCAAATGAATCGCCAGAAGGAACTCCGTTTGAGGGTGAAGTAATACCTCTTCCTTTGGTAGATCCTGTTCCTGCGGCTACACCGTCTACACAAATACAACCGATACATCCTGCATTACCTCCGCCTCCAGTTTTTCCAAACATGTGACCAATATCATAAGCAGCATTATTAGCAGCCAATGCTGTCCCTACTCCTGTTAAGGTAGTGTTTAATGCTATTTGTAATTGAGTATTCCAGTTGGCTAAAGCCGTGTAAGGATCTGATGAAGCAACATAATAAATTACATTAGTAGTATTGGAAACTAAGTTCATGTGAACTCCTAAATCTTTTTCGTAAATTCCATTACAACGAGTTAAGGTATTGTTGAATGCAGCTAAAACCAATGCTACTTGTGCAGCACTTGTAGCACCAAAATAATTAGCGTATTCAGCATTACATGAAAGAGCCAAACGCATTACTTTTAACTGACCTGCATTTGACTGTACCTCATTTGAACCCGAAGCAGATTTGTAAGTAGTTTCCAATACCGATTTTTCTTCAGCAGTAGAACAGGTCCAACCTGTATTCTTATTTCGTTGAGATTTAAAAACTGCATAAACGGAGTGGTCTTCAGAATAAGGCTCAATAAATTCATTTTCTTTATCCGTTCTAAAAACAATAGTTTGAATTCCTTGAGGAGAGATACTTAGTTTTAAAGTAGCATAACGATCGGTTATCCCTTTTCCAGAGTAGGCTCTAATTTGTGGATATTTGGCTTGTAACTCTGCATCAAAATTAGAAGCATCATTAACTTCAAATAGTTCCATTTGTCCTTCAGCATTTGGCAATGAAATAATCGTAGTGTTTTTTCCACCGTTATTAATTATTGAAAATAATTCTTGTCTTAAAGGACTAATATTCAAATCAAATAGTTGAAAAAATTTAGGGAAATTATCTCTAGCGGCAGATTTGTCGATAGCAAATTTTCCAGTGTTATTGTGTTTTGTCCAAACTTGAGAGTTTTGGGAATTTACACTTAAAAAAAATAATGAAAGTGTTAGCGAAAAAAGTAATTTTTTAGTCATTATAATAGGGGTTTTAAAATCTAAAAGTTGTCAAATATAATATTAATTTTAAATTATAAATCAAAATTACTAAAAAAGGACCTAAATATCTCTTTATTTAAATTAAAATAATCTAAAGATAAATATTGCTTTAGCATTTGAGATAAAATAAGTTCTATCTAAATTTATTTTATTTAATTTCATTGCTTAAATCTAAAAATAGATTGAAATATAAATATCAATAATAGAATTTAATCTTCTAAATTTGCAAAAAATTAAAACAGAATCTTGAAAGTTTTTTCCTCAATTAGCGAATTTAATTCTACAAAAAAAACAATAGTTACAATTGGAACTTTTGATGGAGTTCATATTGGACACCAAAAAATAATTGAAAAACTAATTCAAGAAACAAAACTTTCTGATTGTGAGAGTTTGATTCTTTCTTTTTTTCCGCATCCAAGGATGGTTCTACAGGTAACTTCTTCCATCAAATTATTAAATACCATTAAAGAAAAAAGCCGTTTGCTAGAAAAAATGGGGTTGGATAATTTAGTTATTCATCCCTTTGATACCGAATTCTCTAATTTATCGGCTGAAGAATTTGTAAAGACAATTTTAGTAGATGCCTTCAACATTCAAAAAATTATCATTGGATACGACCATCGTTTTGGCAAAAATAGAGCCGCAAATATTGATGATTTAATTGGGTTTGGTAAGAAGTATGGTTTTGAAGTCGAGCAAATTTCAGCACAAGAAATAGATTCTGTTTCTGTGAGTTCAACTAAAATTAGAGAGGCTATTGCAAATGGAACTCTGGCTATTGCCAATGAATATTTAGGTTATGACTATTTATTATCTGGTAAAATTATTCAGGGTAAACAATTGGGGAGAACCATCGGATTTCCAACTGCCAATATAAAAGTAGAAGAAAATTATAAGTTAATTCCGAAAAATGGGGTTTACATTGTTAAAAGCATAATTCAAGAAAAAACAGTTTTCGGCATTATGAATATTGGATTAAATCCAACTGTTAATGGGGAAGGTTTATCAATTGAGGTTCATTTTCTAGACTTTAATGCCGATTTATACCACACAGAAATTACCGTTTCGGTGAGAGATAGAATTCGAGACGAGAAGAAATTTACCTCTATCGATTTATTAAAATCCCAAATACAAGAGGATAAGAATTATGCTATTTCTTATATTAAAAAAATAGTTTAATTACCATTTAATTATAGCGCTTGCCCAAGTAAATCCACTACCAAAAGCGGCTAATACTACTGTATCTCCAGATTTGATTTTTCCTTGTTCCCATGCTTCAGTCAAAGCAATTGGAATTGACGCGGCGGTTGTGTTCCCATACTTTTGAATATTATTATACACTTGGTCATCTGTCAAACCAAATTTCTTTTGAATAAACTGGGCTATTCTCAAATTTGCTTGATGCGGAATCAACATATCGATATCGGAAACGTTTAAGTTATTGGCTTCCAAGCCTTCATTTATTACTTCACTAAAACGAACTACAGCGTTTTTAAAAACAAACTGGCCATTCATATAGGGAAAATAACTTTCGTCATTAGGATCCTTTTCTGCAACTATATCTGTAACCCACCTACTTCCCATTCCAGGTGCTTTTAGGATTAATTCTTCGGCATGAATACCTTCAGAATGCAAGTGTGTGGATAAAATTCCTTTTGTTAAATCTTCTTCCCGGCTTACAATTGCTGCTCCCGCTCCATCTCCAAAAATCACTGAAACATTGCGCCCTCTGGTGGTCATGTCTAATCCTGTAGATTGTACTTCGGACCCAATAACTAGTATATTTTTGTACATCCCCGTTTTAATATATTGATCGGCAACCGATAAGGCATATACAAATCCAGAACATTGGTTCCTTACATCTAAAGCGCCCACCGTTTTTAATCCTAAATCTCTTTGCACTAAAACTCCAGGTCCAGGAAAATAATAATCAGGACTTAAAGTTGCAAACACAATAAAATCGATCTCCTCTTTTGAAATTCCAGCCCGATCAATTGCAATTTTTGCGGCTTTTACACCCATTGAAGTAGTAGTATCCTCTCGATTTATTATGTGTCGACGCTCTTGGATTCCGGTTCTTTCCTGAATCCATTCGTCATTGGTATCAATAATTTTTGACAAATCATCGTTGGTAACAGTATTCGCTGGGACATAAAAACCCAATCCTGAAATTTTAGAATGATACATAGTACTATATTTAAAATTTGAAAACATTCAAAGTTAACTTTATTTTAAATGACTTAAGAAAACTTCTGAATTTATTTTTAATTCACAAAAATGTTCAAAGAAAATAGTAGTTTCATCGGCTTCAGCCTGAATTAAGTAATGATTTCCTTTGAAAAACGATTGTTTGACAATAACTTTTAATTTTCCAGAGACTACCACTTTTAGTTGGTGTGGAAAAAATAATTTTGTTTCCTCTGAGCCTTCATTTTCAATTAATTGAGATAATTTAATTTCGTTTACATCTCCAAAAAGGGAAGCAACATATTTATTAGGTGGATGATTATATAAATTGATGGATTTTTCTTTAACGACCATTTTTCCATTACTTAAAACTATAGTTTCGTCAGCAAATGAAAGCGAATCAGAACTGTCATGGGTAGCTACTATGCAAGTAATCTCTTTTGATTTTAAATAGGCAAAAAGTCTTCTTCGAAGAGAATTTTTTCTAAAATTATCAATTTGACTGAAAGGTTCGTCCAACAATAATACTTCTGGTTCTAAAGCCAGTACTTTAGCTAAAGCCACTCTTTGCTGTTGGCCACCACTAAGAAATTTAGCTTTTACTTTAGAATATTCAGTCATTTCGACAATTTCTAATAATTCATTGATTCGGTTTTGCTTTTTTTCGGGATGGATATTGGAAAGGTATTTACCTACATTTTCTGCAACGGTAATAAAAGGCATTAAGTCAAAATCTTGGGCAAGGTACTTCATATAGGGCATTCCAGGAACGAGATGAAATTTAGGCCCTAAAACTTCCTTATCATTCCAAAATATCTGTCCTTGATCTAAATCATATAAACCGTAAATCAATTTCAAGAGTGTACTTTTTCCGCATCCGCTTTCACCAATAATAGCTATATTCAGCCCTTTATTAACTGTAAAATCAATGTTTTTTATGACTTTATTTTTGTCATAACTAAAAGTAATATTTTCGACTTGAAGCATATGTTTAGAATAACATTAATAAACTATAATTTCATTTCAGGCGTCCAAAAATGCTTTTCTAAATCAATAATTTGATTATCAATTACAACTATTCCTTCGCTTTCTAAAAGTTGTTGCATCAAATTGGTTCCATCAAAATGATGTTTTCCGGTTAAAAGTCCGTTTCTATTTACAACACGATGAGCAGGTATCTCTTCTAAATTATGAGAGGCATTCATTGCCCAGCCTACCATTCGAGCAGAACGAGCGGCTCCTAGCACTTTGGCAATTGCGCCATAGGAAGTCACTTTTCCATAAGGAATTTGTCGAGCTACTTCATAAACTCTTTCAAAAAAGTTATCGTTTTTATCAGCCATTTTAAGTCCAAAAAGAATTGATAAGTTTGACAAAAGTGACTATTGAAATCAATCCTGTAATACTCCCTATAATATAATTCCCATTTTTAATCAAGTAATCACTCTTACTCTTGTGGTTTTTAAAATAGAGAATATACCAATAAAATACAGTAAAAGACCCTATTACCACTCCAGAAACAAAAGAATATACATATAAAGAGTTAAAATAAAAAAGACTGAAAGTAGACAAAGTAACACTTACAAATACGTAAAATGGAATGGGAAATAAATTTAAAGCGGAAAGCAACATTCCAAGAAAAAAACGATTTGATTTGCTGTGAAGTTTAATTTCTTGTTTTTCTTTTTTAGGTTTTCTAGCGGTCCAAAAAAGAAATAAAGTAATTGCTACAAATAAAAACAATCCTATTTCTTGTAATAATGTAATGATGTCTTGCCGACTATTTATAAATTTAGCAAATTGAATTGCAATATAGGTTTGAAAAAAAATAATAACCGTTGCCCCTATTGCAAAAGAAATAGCTTCATTTCTTCCGTCAACTACGCTAACTTTTGCGGCCGTCATATTGATTAAGCCGGGAGGCAAAATTCCTAAAACTGCTATAGCAAAACCCAAGAGAAGTGGCAATAAAAAGTCCAAATTTTATTTTATTTTAAAACGAATATACGTAATTGCTTTATTGATTTCTAAATATTGTTTTTCGTAAAATGTCTGTAAACCAGTAACTTCCTCCGGACTTCCTTCGTTTACATATACATTGTGATTAGAATAAATCACCTCGTGACCTTCACCATGAAGCAATCCTAAAGTATATCCGTGCATGAATTCGCTATCAGTTTTAAGATTGATAACACCTTCGGTCTTTAATACTTTTTTATACAATTTCAAAAATTCAGAATTGGTCATTCTATGTTTGGTACGCTTGTATTTTATTTGAGGATCTGGGAAAGTAATCCAAATTTCATCGACTTCATTTTCATTGAAAATATAATTTATTAATTCGATTTGGGTACGAATAAACGCCACGTTTTTCATGCCAGTTTCCACTGCAGTTTTAGCACCCCTCCAAAAACGGGCGCCTTTAAGGTCAATTCCGATGAAATTTTTATTAGGATATTTTTCTGCTAAACCAACCGAATATTCTCCTTTACCGCATCCTAATTCTAAAACAATTGGATTGTTGTTTTTAAAATAATCTTGATTCCATTTTCCTTTTAATGGAAATTGATCCGAAACTACTTCTTCTCTCGTAGGTTGGAAAACATTACCAAATGTATCATTTTCTTTAAACCTCTTTAACTTGTTTTTGCTTCCCACAGTTGCAGTATTTTTTTTGCAAAAATAAGTAATATAATAGGATAAAATCAGATTTTAAGCATCTAATTCTTCCCACTTTTGAAGGGTGAAAGAAAATTGGGATCCTTTTCCAAGTTCGCTTTGAATAATGATTTTTTCGTTGTGGGCTTCAATAATATGCTTCACGATGGCCAATCCAAGTCCGGAACCACCTTCGTTTCTGGAACCACTTTTGTCGACTCTGAAGAATCTTTCAAACAATCTAGGAATGTATTTTGCATCAATACCTTCACCGTTGTCTCTAATATCTATTTGAATTCTATTGTTAACTTCTTCAAAACCAATTTCTGTAGAGCCTCCCGATTTTCCGTACTTAATTGAGTTCTCAATTAGATTGGTCACCACCTGCTGGATTTTATCATAGTTACCAAGAACAAAAATAGGCTTAGTGTACTTATCATCAAATGTCATTAAAATATCCTTTTTATTGGCTTTCATTTCCAATAAATCCATTACATTCTGAATGAGAGGAACAATATCAAAAGGGGCCATTGTAATTGGTTCTTCAGCTATTTCAAGCTTTGATATGGTATCTAAATCCTCCACAATGTAAATTAATCTCTCCACTCCATTTAATGCGCGTGCCAAGTATTTTTTCCTAATCGTTTTATCTTTAAAACCGCCATCAAGTAAGGTTGAAACATAACCTTGAACCGTAAAAAGCGGAGTTTTTAATTCGTGAGAAATGTTTCCTAAAAATTCTCTTCGGTATTCTTCACGAACTTTTAAAGCTTCAATTTCCAATTTTTTGTCGGAAGCAAATTTGGAAACCTCTCTTGAAATTATATTTAAATCGGTTGCCGAAGATTTATTTATTATAGTTGACGATTCTAAAAAAGAAAAATCATCGTAAATCTTTTTTACCTTTCGAAAGATAAACAGTTGGACTTTAATGGTAAGTAAAATAAAGGAACTTAGTGCAACCAAAATTGCAAAAATCAAACAAAATAAATAGGAAAACTGATGAAAAAAATAAGTTAGAATACCGACCAGCACTGTTGCAAAAAATGATATTTGCAATGCTGTAATAAACGCAAATCGAAAAGTTTCTTTGTTTTTTAAATTCATTTATACCTCAAACTTGTAACCTACCCCTTTTATTGTTTTGAAAAAATCGTCTCCAATTTTTTCTCTTAATTTTCTAATGTGAACATCGATTGTTCTTCCTCCAACTACTACATCGTTACCCCAAACTTTATCTAAAATTTCTTCTCTTTTAAATACTTTTCCGGGCTTTGTTGCCAATAAATAAAACAGTTCAAACTCTTTACGTGGCAAAACAATTTCGATAGTGTCCTTTACTATTTTATATTCTTCGCGATTGATTTCAATTCCACCAACATTAAGAGTTTCTGAATCTTTTTCAGTTTCTTTCAAACGTCTTAAAAGAGCTTTTACTTTACTAACTAATAATTTTTGCTTTATAGGTTTGGTAATATAATCATCGGCACCGGCATCGAAACCAGCAACTTGAGAATAGTCCTCGCTTCTGGCAGTTAGGAAAGTGATTATTACATTGCTTAATTCTGGGATTTTACGAATGTTTTCGCAGGCTTCCATGCCATCCATTTCGGGCATCATGACGTCCATGATGATAAGGTGAGGAAGTACTTTTTTAGCTTTTGCAATAGCATCTCTACCATTTAAAGCAGTAGAAATTTGATAGCCTTCTTGAGATAAATTATATCCTACAATTTCTAGGATATCTGCATCATCGTCAACTAATAGAATTCGAATGTCTTTCTTCTTCATAATGCAAAATTAAGTCATTAATTAATATAAATGTAAATATAAAACAAATCAAAAATACAATTAATACTAATATGTTTTAGTGATGATTTGGTAACACTAATAAAACAATTCATTAATATTAAGAATTTAATTTCTATCCATAAAAAAAGCCCTGCTAGGCAGGGCTTTTATATATATTACTAAGAATTATCTTTTGATTACTCGGAAAGATTTAGAGATTTCCCCTTGTTTCAAAACAATAATGTACATTCCAGATTGGTAGTTAGAACCAAACTCTTGATTGTTTACGTCATTGTAACTTAATAAATGAGATTCCACTACTCTTCCTGTTAAATCATAAGCATTCAAGCTTACCTCTTCAGTACTTGTAGATTCAAAACTTAATCTGAAGCTAGTGCTAAATGGGTTTGGATATGATTTTAATGAAGCGTTTGCTGCGGCATTAAATGTTTCCGTACCTAAAAATGTAAAACTAGAACCAGTAGCCGCTATTGAAGAACTTCCTGGTCTGTAATCCAAACCTGTGTATATGCTTCCATCAGCAGTATTATAAGGCAATACTAAAATACCTGCATTGGTAATTGGTGTTGCTAAACCTGTATTGTTTGAAGCATTAAACCAGTTGGCAATGTTGAAATTGGCATTGTTATTAGTAGTGCTCACTTGAACAATTTTTGTTGCTGTAGTAATACCCGCTAAAATGTTGTTTTTGAACTGCAATTCACCATTCAAAGCATTCAACTCAGCTGCACCATTTAAAGCACTTCCTGAACTATCAATGTGAAGTCCTTCAACATAGTCCATAAAGATAGAGTTATAAATACTCAATTTTGTGTTTTTTCTTAAACGAGCCGCTCTTTTGTATGCACCTGTTGGCATAGTTCCGCCATTTGGTAAAGTCGTTCTGTAAGCTGGTCCGATCATAGTACAGTTTGAAAATATTGCAGTTGTAAATGGAGTAGCATTATCACCCGCTGCATTGTTATCTGATTCAAAACCTTCAGAAGTAGAAACTGCAGGAGCATCAGCAATGTTTGGGTCTCTTACTGCTAAACAGTATTGAACTTTTCCGCTGTATCCATTATCTGTGTCAAAATCGTCATCTAAACCTCTAAAAGCAACTAAGTGCTTACAATTTACAGCACCACCAAACCACTCGAATGAATCATCATTTGAATGAGAAACTTGAACATAGTCAATAGTAGTTCCAGAACCTACAGCTCCAAAAGTCAATCCGTTGATTTCTTGGTTAGTACCATAAACATACCCTGCGAATTCAATTCTTACGTATTTTAAAGATCCTGAATTATCTGCATTATTTGGGGTTAAACCTCCACCAAATTCAGTATCAGCACTAGCTGCAATTCCTTCAATGTTATTAATACCATTGTTAGTGTTGTAAGCACCTTTACCCATTAATATAATTCCTCCCCAGTCACCTTTAGCTCTTGCACCTACCGCTTTATCAGAAGTAAATACAATTGGACTAGTAGCAGTTCCTTCAGCTATTAATTTAGCTCCTTTAGTGATGAATAATCCTGCTCCTGTAGCAGTAGCGTCTCCTCGAACAATTACACCCGGATCAATAGTCAAGGTTGCATTGTTTTTTACATAAATTTGACCTCTCAAATAGTAGGTATTACCAGCTGTCCAACGCGTATCAACTGTAATACTAGTTGTTACGTTAACAGTTGGAGTAGGATAAGCTGCATTTTGAGGATCAAAATTAGTCCAATTGTCTGTCCACATTGCAACTGGAGCTGGAGCAAATGCTCCTTTATAAGGAACGTCAACAATTGTTTGAAAATCTGTAAAGCTTGCTCCTGTTAAAGCTATAGAAGTTGCACTTGGTCTGTAATCTAAACCTGAATATACACTTCCATCAGCAGTGTTGTAAGGTAATGTCAAGATTCCAGCACTGGTTATTGGCGTTGCTAAACCTGTATTGTTTGAAGCATTAAACCAGTTGGCAATGTTGAAATTGG
>CALPNL020000041.1 GCA_943324925.2 Chitinophaga pinensis
AAAATTAACGATTCGGTGGCTTTATTTTCATTTCCATTAAAAATAATTCCAGCAATAGTGAAACCTCTGTTTTTTATGGCTTCAATTGTTAAAAGCGTATGATTGATGCTTCCTAAATAATGTCTGGAAACAATTATAATTTTGTAATCAGGTTGAACCAAGTCGATAACAAAATCATTAGTATTTAATGGAACCAAAACGCCACCTGCACCTTCCACCACCAAATGATTTTTAGTTTTAGGCTCTTTAATATTTTTCAAATCGATCGTAATTCCATCTATTTCAGCTGCTAAATGCGGACTTGCGGGCGTATTTAGTTTATAGCTATTTTCGTGAATAACCGATTTATCATTTGAAATGTAATTCTGAATTTTACGACTGTCAGAATGGTCCAAATCTCCCGCTTGAACCGGTTTCCAATAATCGGCCTCAAGCGCTTCGGTTATTATAGCTGAAGCGATTGTTTTACCTACATCGGTTGATATACCTGTTATAAATAATTTCATAGATACTATTTTACCGCAAAGTTCGCAAAGAAATCGCGAAGTTCGCAAGGTAATTGATGTTAATATTTATTAAAATAATATTGAGGCAAGAAATTGCAACACTTCCGAGATTTCTTCCTTAGAGTTATAACTGTGTAAACAAACTCGAATTCGTTCTTGCCCTTCAGGAACGGTAGGGGAAAGAATGGCTTTTACATCGAATCCTTTATCTTGAATTTGGCGCGCGCTATTTTTCACCTTCTGATTACCAGGAATAATCGCACTTTGAATTGCCGATTTACTTCGCACAAAAAGAGGGTTTAAACCCAATTGTTTTTTTTCTTGATTGAAATGAATAATGTTTTCACGAAGTTTTTGAAGCGCTACTTTTTCAGTTTCCAAATGCTGATAAGCAATTAGAATAGTTGCTACTGAATGAGGCGAAAGCCCCGTGGTATATATAAAACTCCTAGCAAAATTGACTAAGTAATCTATTAGTTTTTGGGATCCTAAAATAGCCGATCCATGGCAACCTAGCCCTTTTCCGAAAGTCATAATTCTTGCAAAAACTTCGTCTTGTAAACCTAACATTTGGACTAATCCTTCACCATGATCACCAAAAACTCCTAAAGCGTGGGCTTCGTCTACAACTAAATAACAGTTGTATTTATTGCTAAGGGTAACTAGTTCTTCAAGGTTTGGCGTATCGCCATCCATAGAAAAAACACTTTCAGTAACAATATAAATAGTCGTTAGGTCTTGAGATTTACTATTTAGGTTTTGGATTATTCGTTCTAAATCTTCGAAATCGTTGTGTTGAAACTTGAAGGATTTGGCATTGGATAGTTGAATTCCATCCCGAATGGACGCGTGTGCTAATTCGTCGAATAGTATAACGTCATTGCGTTGTGGAACGGCATTAAAAAAACCAACATTGGCATCGTAACCGGAGTTAAATAGTAAAGCGCTTTCCGATTGATGAAATTTCGAAATGTAGTTTTCGGCGTCTTCATAAACAGTATGATTTCCTGATAATAATCGGGATCCGGTCGCGCCATTTTGAATTATTTTATGATTGATTAGATAAGAATGGGTTTCCTTAAAAATGGATTCTGATTTAGAAAATCCCAAATAATCATTGGATGCAAAATCTATTAAATGGTTGGAAAAGGCCAATTTTCGCAAAGAATTATTTTGCTCGCGTTGCTCTAATTTTAATATAAGTGATTTTGGAACCCTTTTCATAGTGATATAAAAGTAAGTAACTTTATTTTGTTCTTATTTTAATAAGTAAGCGAAAAATAAGTTTATTTATTTTTTCAAATGGTCCAACATGTCTTTTGTCATGCTTGAAATGTCGAATTTATGATTCCAATTCCAATCTTCCCTTGCAGCGCTATCATCGATACTTGCTGGCCAACTATCAGCAATTTTTTGACGGAAGTCAGGGTGATAAGTAATCGTAAATTCCGGGATGTGTTTCTTAATTTCTTCTGCAATTTCAGTAGGCGTAAAACTCATTGCAGCTAAATTGTAGGAAGAACGGATTATGATTTGCTCTTTAGGGCTTTGCATAATTTGGATGGTTGCGGCAATCGCATCTTCCATATACATCATTGGCATTTTGGTTTCTGAAGATAAAAAACAATCGTATTTTTTCTTAGCAATAGCTTTGTGAAATATATCAACTGCATAATCAGTAGTCCCACCACCTGGAGGCGACGACCAGCTAATTAAGCCAGGATATCGAATACTTCTCACATCTACACCATAGCTATTGTAGTAATATTCGCACCATCTTTCCCCTGTTTGTTTGCTAATTCCGTATACGGTACTCGGTTCCATAATGGTATATTGAGGCGTATTTTCTCTTGGAGTGGTAGGACCAAAAACAGCAATACTTGAAGGCCAGAATATTTTTTTAATTTTTCCAGCTTTAGCCAAATTTAATACGTGAAAAAGGGAATTCATATTTAAATCCCAAGCAAATGCAGGGTTTTTTTCAGCTGTTGCCGATAGTAATGCGGCCATCAAATAAACTTCATCAATTTCATGAACTTCTACAAGGTGTTGAATTTGATTAAAATCCAATGCATTGAGAACCTCAAACGGTCCAGAATTCACCACATCAATATTTAATTTTCTAATATCAGAAGCAATTACGTTTTCTACACCATAAATCTCTCGTAATTTCTGAGTTAGCTCAGTCCCGATTTGTCCGCAAGCCCCGATAATTAGAATTTTTGTAGCCATTTGAAATATTTAGACTACAAATATAACATTTTCGGATTTTAAAATCATTTTATGTGAGAATTATTCAAAATTCGTATTTCTTGAATTACCTTTGTAACTTTGTGTCAAATAATTATAAAGATGAAACTGCAAAATACGGCTCTTTTAGTAGCACTTCTCCTATTTTTTTCTTGTCAAAATAACAAGGAACAGCGACTAATAGAGAATGCTAAAGACGCCAAAAAGAAAGAATCCATCTTTAATAACATCAATAAAGGGTGGAACTTTAATGCTAGTCCGATAAACCCTGCTTCACAAGGCTTAGTGGCGATGTGGCCTGAGTGGCGCGGTTTTTTATTAGAACTGAATAGCAAACCTAAAAGTACCATTGGAGCATTCCAGAAAAAATCCAAAGAACTTTCAAAAAAAGTGGCAGAATTAAACAACAATATTCCAATAGCCTACGACAAACCGGAGATCAAAAGTCGAATCGCAGTATTGATTTCTAAAATAAATTCGCTGAATCTTTTCATTAATTTAGATGAAATCCCTGATAATAAAGTAGTTGCTTTGGTTTTAGAAATAAATATTCAATTGCTATCACTTCAAAAACAATTGGATGAAATTGTCAGAAAAAGCATCATTCCTAAAGAAGAAGGAGAATCTGATTTGATTCAAATGTTAGATACTTCTAGAGCCATTCCAACCCGATAAAATAATATTTTAGTTGAGCAAATCAGTAGTAGTAGGGAAATATGACAAAGCCTCCAAGGTCAGTCAAATTGCAGAATTTTTACAACAATCAGATAATAAAATTCACCTTAAAGGGTTAATTGGGTCTTCCTTATCGTTTGTTGTAAACTCCCTTTTTCATAAAAGCGAACTTCCATTTTTAATGATTTTTGAAGATAAAGAAGCCGCCGCCTATTATCTTAACGATCTTGAACAATTAATAGGAGATAAAGAAGTCCTTTTTTATCCAGGGTCCTTTCGTATTCCTTACCAAATTGAAGAGGTGGATAATGTCAATGTGTTGCTTCGCGCGGAGGTTTTGAATCGAATCAACTCTCGAAAAAAACCAGCAATAATAGTTACTTATCCCGAATCGTTATTTGAAAAAGTAGTGACCAAAAAAGAGTTGGAAAAGAACACTTTAAAAGTGGCCGTGGGAGATAAAATTTCAATCGATTTTATAAACGAAGTGCTTTTTGAATATGAATTTAAAAGAGTAGATTTCATCACTGAACCAGGCGAATTTTCTGTTCGAGGTGGAATTATAGATGTTTTTTCTTTTTCAAATGACAATCCGTATCGAATAGAATTTTTTGGAAATGAAGTTGATTCTATTCGAAGTTTTGATGTGGAAACGCAGCTATCAATTGAAAAAAAGAACAAAATTACTATTATACCAAATGTAGAAAACAAGTTTTTTCAAGAAGACCGCGAGAGTTTCTTGGATTATATTTCTTCCAATACCACCCTTTTTATTCAAAATACGGATGCGTTAATTTCAAAACTAGACTATTTATTTGCGAAAGCAGAAGAAGCCTACAGCAAATTAACCGGCGAAATAAAACACCTGGCACCCGAACAATTATTTTTAAATCAAAAGTCTTTTCTAAAAAAAGCTCTCGATTTTAAAGTAGTGGAAATGGGTTCCAAAGCTATTTTTAATTCTAACAAAACGGTTGAATTCCATATTCTCCCTCAGCCGTCATTTAATAAGCAGTTTGATTTATTGCTAAATAACTTAAATGACAATCATTTTAATGGGATAAAAAATTATTTATTTTGTTCCAATGAGGCGCAGGCTAAACGGTTTCACGATATTTTTCAAACCTTGGATGAAGCCAATCACGAAAGTATTAGAAAGCAATATGACACCATAAAATTGCCGCTATTTCAAGGATTTATTGACGAAGAACTTCAAATTGCTTGTTATACCGATCATCAAATTTTTGAGCGATATCATAAATTCAGTATTAAAAATGGCTATGCAAAAAAGCAAAACATTACACTTCAGGAACTGACTAATTTATCGGTTGGCGATTATGTAACGCATATTGATCATGGAATTGGGAAGTTTGGCGGCTTACAAAAAATTCAGGTGGAAGGCAAAACCCAAGAAGCAATTAAACTGGTTTATGCCGATAATGATATCGTATATGTAAGTATTCACTCGTTATATAAAATTTCGAAATTCAACGGAAAAGACGGAACACCTCCTAAAATTTACAAATTAGGATCGAATGCTTGGAAGGTTTTAAAACAAAAAACAAAGGCCCGAGTTAAGCACATTGCGTTCAATTTAATTCAATTGTATGCCAAGCGAAGATTGGAAAAAGGATTTCAATTTCGTCCTGATAGTTATTTGCAATTAGAGCTTGAAAGCTCTTTTATATACGAAGATACGCCCGACCAAAACAAAGCCACTCAAGAAGTTAAAGCAGATATGGAAAGCGACCGGCCGATGGATCGATTGGTTTGCGGCGATGTAGGTTTTGGAAAAACAGAGGTTGCAATTCGTGCTGCATTTAAAGCCGTAGATAATGGAAAACAAGTGGCTGTTTTAGTACCAACAACCATTTTGGCTTACCAACATTTTCGAACCTTTTCCGAAAGGTTAAAAGACATGCCTGTTTCGGTAGGTTATTTAAACCGTTTTAGAACGGCAAAGCAAAAAGCAGAAACGCTGAAAGATTTGGAGGAGGGAAAACTTGATATTCTAATTGGAACCCATCAATTGGTCAACAAAAACGTCGTTTTTAAAGATTTAAGGTTACTTATTGTGGATGAAGAACAAAAGTTTGGGGTGAATGTGAAAGACAAGCTAAAAACGATTGCAGCCAATATTGACACACTGACATTAACGGCAACTCCAATTCCGAGAACACTACAATTTTCATTGATGGCCGCCCGCGATTTATCTGTAATTACGACTCCGCCACCCAATCGTTACCCTATTGAAACCAACGTAATTGGGTTTAGTGAAGAGTCAATTCGAGACGCGATATCTTATGAAATTCAAAGAAACGGACAAGTTTTCTTTGTCAATAATCGAATTGAAAACATCAAAGAAGTGGCCGGAATGATTCAGCGATTGGTGCCAAACGCAAGAGTAGGGATTGGTCATGGCCAAATGGATGGCAAAAAATTAGAAGAATTAATGTTGGCTTTTATGAATGGTGAATTCGATGTTTTAGTCGCTACAACCATCATAGAAAGTGGTTTGGACGTGCCCAATGCCAATACGATTTTCATCAATAATGCTAATAATTTTGGGATTTCAGATTTGCATCAAATGCGGGGTCGAGTAGGGCGAAGCAACAAAAAAGCGTTTTGCTATTTCATCTGTCCGCCGTATTCTGCAATGACCGACGATGCTAGAAAACGAATCCAAGCTTTAGAACAATTTAGCGAATTGGGAGGGGGACTAAATATTGCTATGAAAGACCTAGAAATTCGTGGTGCAGGAGATTTATTAGGTGGCGAACAAAGTGGTTTCATTAATGAAATTGGTTTTGAAACCTATCAAAAAATTATGAATGAAGCCATTGAAGAATTAAAGGAAAACGAGTTCAAAGAACTGTATTCTGAAGAAAATAAAGCCATTGAAAAAACCTATGTAAAAGACCTGCAATTAGATACCGATTTCGAATTGTTGTTCCCAGATGAATATATCAATAACATTACCGAACGCCTTAAATTGTATAATGAATTGAGCGTAATTAAAGACGAAAACGGATTGTTAGAATTCGAAAATAAACTGATAGATCGCTTTGGACCTTTGCCAAAACAAGCTATTTCATTGTTAAATAGCATCAAAATAAAATGGGTTGCCACCCAATTAGGAATTGAAAAATTGGTAATGAAACAAGGCAAAATGATTTGCTATTTTGTGTCCGATCAGCAATCAAGTTATTACCAATCGGGAAGATTCAGCCAGGTATTGCAATTTGTCCAAACCCAATCTAAATTGTGTACTATGAAGGAAAAACAAACCCCAAATGGATTGCGATTGTTACTGACTTTTGAAAACGTAAAATCAATAAATAAGGCGTTGGAGTTGATCCAAATGATATAGTTTTATAACATTTTCAAATCCTTAATTACCCTAAAAGCAACATCTACCTCGTCATCGCTAACTAAAATGGTAAATTCATTAGAGGTTGAAATTACTTCATTAATGATAATTCCTTCCCAAGCCAAACGCTGAAAAATAAAGTAGTAAATCCCTGGAATTACGGTGTTTTCTTTTGGTAATTTCACCGTTATGGAAGCTAAATTTTCTAGTTTTTGTATTTGTTTTTCGGAAGCAAAATGCTTCTCTACCAAGTGACCTACACTTTGGCTCACGATGATATTGGTTTCGCTAACGCCTTTTGATGAGGTGTAAAAAATATCAGGATTGCTGTTGATCTCCGAAATTAAATCGGCTTGTTTGGTCAAAATGGTGCTTGAAACCGCAAACGTGTAATCAATTAAAGAAGAGCGAACTGTAATTTCACCCAAGTTTTTCATCACTTTTGAAATCTTATGATTCAATCTAAAATCTAAATCTACAGAAAGGCGTTTTAGCGCCATTACAATCGCCCCTTGTTTCACATCTTTTCCAAATTCCGATTCCAATTCAACCATCATATTTCTCGATAATGAAGTTAAATTGATAATGTTTTGGGATAAAGCACTTAATAAAAAAGGCTTTGTTTTGATATAATTTTCTACAATTGAAGAGACGGTTTTCATTTTTTAATGATGTTTAAATGCGATGCAAATGTATCAATAAAAAACAAATTGTTATAAATATAACATTAAAAATAATAAAATGCGTCTTCTAAATGTTCTATTTTAAATCCTTTACCTTCTCTATGAAGTGCAATAATATCAAAGCGAACTTCCACTTCAAGATCATTTGAAATGACATATTCGTTGATTGCCTTAACTAAGAGTTGGATTTTTTTTGGTTTGACAAAATCTTGAGGAGGTCCAAAATCGTTACTGGAGCGGGTTTTTACTTCTACAACGGCCAAGATAGTATCTTTTTTAGCTATAATATCTACTTCCGCTTTTTGAAAAGTCCAATTGGTTTCTAAAATAGAATAGCCATTTTTTTCTAAAAATTCAACGGCCAATTCTTCTCCTAGTTTTCCTAAATCGTTATGATCGGCCATTAAATTGTAGTTTAGTTTTAATATTTCAAGATCGTTTCTTTATCGTTAACTTCTAAACTCACTTTTTTTCCAAAAATAAGGGTGTTATTATCGTGAATATGTCCTGCAGGGAAATCAAAAACGATAGGGAAATGGTATTTTTTGGTTATATCCAATATAATTTCATGGGCATTTTTACCCCACGGAATCTCATTATCGTGCATTTTAATAAAACTCCCAACGACTAATCCTTTCAAATCTTCAAAGCAACCGCAGCGTTTCAAACTTAGCATCATTCGATCGATATGGTATAAATATTCGTCTAAATCTTCAATAAATAGGATTTTGCCTTTGCAATCAACTTGCGATTCAGAGCCCATCATACTATATAAAATAGACAAATTTCCGCCCACTAATTCGCCTTCAGCAACACCTAATCTGTTTTCATTTTGACAAGGAACGGTATATTTTAAGCTTTCACCAAAAAGTGCTTTTCGTAACGTTTCTTCCACTTTTGCAGAAGCTTTTTCCACATTTACAGGCATAATTCCGTGAATTGTTGCCACTCCAAGCGTGTTCAAATGACTGTGAATTACGGTTACATCACTAAATCCGATAATCCATTTTGGATTTGCTTTAAATTTTGAAAAATCAATTAATTCAACCATTCTTGCCGTTCCATAACCGCCACGAACGCACCATACCGCTTTTATATTTGGATTGTCAATCATTTCTTGAAAATCGGCGGCTCTTTGTTCATCTGTTCCAGCTAATTGATGATTATCTAGGCCAATGGTTTTTCCAATAACTACATTCAATCCCCAGCTTTTAGCAAGTTCAATAGCCGGCTTTAAATTATCGACAATATTTTTTCTGGCAGTAGCCACAATGGCAATAGTATCTCCTTTTTGTAAATTGGGTGGAATAATCATAGTTGTTTGAGCTTGAAGTTGGGAAACCAAAAAGAATAGCAACAAATAAATCCTAAGCATTTTTGGTGTTTTTTTAGTTTAAATTCAAAACAAATTAACAAATAATCAATAACAACTGCAAGGTTTTTATAGGCATTATTACTATTGATAATTAAGAATGTGACATTGCCATACAAACAATACTAATTTTTGCGCCCGGGATTTTTAATAAAGCTCTTCCGCAAGCTTCTAAAGTGGCTCCCGTAGTTAACACATCATCAATTAATAAGAAGTGTTTGTTGTGGTCATTTTCATTAAAAGTAACATCAAAAAGGGAATCAATAACTGATATTCTTCCTAATAAATCCTTTTTCACTTGAGTTTTTGAATAAATATTTCTTTGCAAAAGAGATTCGTTATAGGGGATTTTTAATCTTTTAGCTATGGCAATTCCAAAATTGGTCACTTGGTTGTAACCTCTTTCTCGAAGTCTTTTCTTGTGAAGGGGTACAGGAATTACCGCATCAAAATGTGTTGCAATGGATAATAAAATCAGCTCTTCCGAAATCCATTCTCCAAAAACGGTTCCCACTTCTTGATGACCATGGTACTTTAGTCCGTGGATAATTTCTTGAACAATTCCCTTTTTGTGAAAATAAAATAAGGCTGAAACATGTTCCACCGGAACTTTCCCATAAAATTTCATAAACGCTTCATTTTCCAGATTTAGAAAATGTTGTGTCAATGGAATTTCGTGTCGGCATGAGGAGCAAATTACGTTTTCTTCTGATAACAAAAACCCTTTACAACCAAGACAAACATCTGGAAAAAATAAATTAACGAGGTTATTTATCATCTAATTTGAGATTTATCTATAAAAATAACGAAAAGTATCGCTCAAAGTACATTTTATATGCATTTATTAATTTCACTTTTTATATTTTTGCATCATTATGGCAAAACAAGAAGATTTATTTAAAAATGTAGTTTCGCATGCGAAGGAATACGGGTTTATTTTTCCGTCAAGCGAAATATACGATGGGTTGAGTGCAGTTTATGATTATGCGCAAAACGGAGTGGAATTAAAGAAAAACATCAGAGAATATTGGTGGAAATCGATGGTGCAAATGAATGAAAATATTGTAGGTCTTGATGCCGCAATATTGATGCATCCTACTACTTGGAAGGCTTCCGGTCACGTAGATGCTTTTAACGACCCATTAATTGACAACAAAGATTCGAAAAGAAGATATAGAGCAGACGTTTTGATAGAGGATTATGCTGAAAAGTTGAATCAAAAAGCAGAAAAGGAAATTGAGAAAGCGAGTGTTCGTTTTGGAGACGCTTTTAACCGCGAGGAATTTGTTTCTACAAATGCTAGAGTAATTGAATATTTGTCAAAGAAAAATGAAGTTTTAGCTCGAATGGCGAGATCATTAGAAAATGAGGATCTTGACGATGTAAAAGCTTTAATTGAAGAATTAGAAATTGCGTGTCCAGAATCAGGTTCTAGAAATTGGACCGAAGTACGTCAGTTCAACCTGATGTTTGGCACAAAACTGGGTGCTTCCGCAGATACCGCAATGGACTTGTATTTGCGTCCTGAAACTGCTCAAGGAATTTTTGTAAATTTCTTGAATGTTCAAAAATCAGGGCGAATGAAAATTCCTTTTGGAATTGCGCAAACTGGGAAAGCGTTTAGAAATGAAATCGTTGCAAGACAATTTATTTTTAGAATGCGTGAATTTGAACAAATGGAAATGCAGTTTTTCGTAAAACCTGGTGATGAAATGAAGTGGTACGAGCATTGGAAAAACACCCGTTTAAGTTGGCATGTTTCTCTAGGCTTAGGAAAAGAAAATTACCGTTTTCACGATCATGAAAAATTAGCTCACTATGCTAATGCTGCGGCAGATATAGAATTTAATTTTCCTTTTGGTTTCAAAGAATTAGAAGGAATTCACTCTCGTACCGATTTCGATTTGAAAGCACATGAGAAATTTTCGGGTAAAAAATTACAATATTTTGACCCAGAAACCAATGCAAATTATACACCTTATGTGGTGGAAACGTCAGTTGGATTAGACAGAATGTTCTTAGCTATTTTCTCTAGTTCTTTGAAAGAAGAAACTTTAGAAGATGGATCGGTAAGAACAGTTTTACAATTACCATCAGTGCTTGCGCCAACGAAAGCAGCCATTTTCCCTTTAGTTAAAAAAGATGGATTGCCAGAAATTGCTCATCAAATTATTGACGATTTGAAATGGGATTTCAATGTGTCTTATGATGAAAAAGATGCTGTAGGAAGACGTTACAGAAGACAGGATGCGCTAGGAACTCCATTTTGTATTACTGTAGACCATCAAACAGTGGAAGATCAAACAGTAACCATTCGACATAGAGATACGATGAAACAAGACCGCGTGAAAATTGACGATTTAAAAGCAATTATTGAAAATGAAGTTTCAATGAAAAACTGGTTGATGAAAATGTAGAGGAAAGGGTATTTTATATTAAAAAAGGCGCTATTAATAGCGCCTTTTTTAATATATAACTTATTTAAAATCGGTAACCGATAAGCAAATCTCCTCTGAAAATTCCATCTGGCTGGTTGCCTCCACCAATTGTTCTTCCCCCACCACCGAGAATTTCAAACACAAATCCGCTAGAATTGGTCCATTTTTTACCTAGACAAAGTCCCAAAGCGCCTGCTGAGTATGATTTAGGGGTATTAGAGCCAAAGAGATTAAAAACTTCTGGGGTATATTTACCAGAAAGGTATTTAGCAAATCCCTCAACAAAAAAACCTTGAGCGCCGTATTCTTTGGTTTCTTGAAAATAAAATCTTGCAAATGGAGTCACAGAAAATTCTTCATCGTAATCTGTTTCACTATCAAGACTAATCAATACTGAGGTTCCGTAGGTAAAATCTTTAGAGTAAATGTATTCGTAGGTCCCCTCTAAAATTGGACCGCCAAGAAGGTGAATCGCACCAACTTTCACTTCATGTTTTCTGCTAAAAATAGAAGCTTTGTCTTGTCCAAAAACAAAAACCGAAACAAATAAAACTACAATAACTAGAATGTTTTTCATATAAAAGGGATTTAATTTTTACAAATCTAATTCCTTTTATGATACAAAATGTTAAATAGATTCTAAATTTTCAATAAAGAATTTTGAGTATTCTTTTATTTGATCACGCACTTTTCGGAATTCAGCAATTAATTCTTTGGCGCTTCCTGATGCTTTTGAAGGATCTTCAAAACTATGGTGAATGGTTTTAGTTTGCGTAGGGAAAAACGGACAAGATTCTTTGGCATTGTCGCAAACCGTAATTACATAATCAAAAGCGATATTGGAATATTCATCAACGTGATTGGAGGTGTTTTTTGAAATATCAATTCCATCTTCGGATAGAATACCAACAGCAAAAGGATTTAGGCCATGAATTTCAACGCCAGCGCTGTAGACTGCTACTTTATCTTGACCAAAATATTGCAAATACCCATGCGCCATCTGACTTCTACAAGAATTTCCTGTGCAAAGAACTAAGATTTTTTTCATACCAACAGCCATAATAAATT
>CALPNL020000042.1 GCA_943324925.2 Chitinophaga pinensis
AAAGCGTTTGTTGCGGCGGTAGGTTGTTATGCGCAATTGAAACCTGAAGAATTGGCAAATGTAGATGGTGTGGATCTGGTTTTAGGGGCTACAGAAAAATTTAAAATCACTGATTATATTAACGATTTGTCCAAAAATGACATGGGCGAAGTGCATTCCTGTGAGATTTCAGAAGCCGATTTTTACGTTGGAAGTTACTCGATTGGAGATAGAACTCGGGCGTTTTTGAAGGTGCAAGACGGTTGCGATTATAAATGTACGTATTGTACAATTCCCTTGGCTCGTGGCATTTCTAGAAGTGATGCATTAGAAAATGTATTGAAAAATGCCAAGGAAATTTCAGCGCAAAACATCAAGGAAATTGTTTTAACAGGAGTGAATATTGGTGATTATGGAAAGGGTGAATTTGGAAATAAAAAACACGAGCATACCTTTTTGGAATTGGTTCAGGAGTTGGATAAAGTAGAAGGAATTGAGCGATTGCGAATTTCGTCGATTGAGCCTAATTTATTGAAAAATGAAACGATAGAATTTGTTTCTAAGAGTCGCACTTTTGTTCCGCATTTTCATATTCCGTTGCAATCGGGAAGTAATGAAATTTTGAAATTAATGAAGCGTCGTTACTTGAGAGAAGTTTACACGGAGCGGGTAAATAAAATTCGAGAAGTGATGCCTCACGCTTGTATAGGTGTGGATGTTATTGTTGGTTTTCCTGGTGAAACCGACGAACATTTTCTGGAAACCTATCATTTTTTAAATGATTTAGACATTTCCTATTTGCATGTATTTACCTATTCAGAGCGTGATAATACCGAAGCTGCAACTATGCCAGGTGTTATTCCTGCTGCTGTTCGAGCGAAAAGAAGTAAGATGTTACGCGGATTATCAGTTAAAAAACGCAGAGCTTTTTATGAAAGCCAACTAGGAACTGATCGAATTGTATTGTTTGAAAGTGAAAATAAAGAAGGTTACATTCACGGATTTACAGAAAATTATGTGAAAGTAAAAACGCCTTGGAATCCGGAATTAGTGAATACATTACATCCTATAAATCTAACCAAAATAGATGAAGACGGTAGTGTAAGAATGGAGTTTATAAAAGCTGCAATTACAACTTAATTCCTGGGGGAAGCAAGTCTTTATAGATAGAATTTTTTCTAAAAAAGGTTGCTATTTTAGGTAATATTGGCACTACTTTGAGTTTTCTTTCGTAGGCAATTTCCATAATATTTTTCAGAAAATCATTTATAAACTCTTCATTATCAAAATGATCAGGAGTGTGAATTTTGGTTAGAAATATTTTTTTCTCTTGGAATGAATATTCTAAGGAAATCAATTTACCGTCTAAAATAGTTTCAAATTGTCTTGAAAAGGTATTGTCTTTAATTTCCATTTTTTGTTTAAGCCCCTTTAATTATTTGGTTGGGATTTCGATGATAAGAATCTTTGCTTTTTCTAAAATTTCAATATCAAATTCATTTAAATTTGAAATTCCAATGGCGTCTTTTGAAGATAATATTTGGTTGTCTACCAGTATTTTACCTTCAATAAGAAACAAATATACGCTATTATCAGCAAAGTTATTTTTATAAGAAGTTTTGCCCATTTCAAAGATCCCCATATTAAAAAATGTTTTTTGGTGAACCCAAAGTGCATTTCCATCATTGGAGTCTTTTGGGGAAACGATGTTTACAAAAGAATTGGTGTTTTTTTCTAAATCAAATGCTTTTTGGTCGTATCTGGGAGCTACATTATCGGTATCTGGGAAAATCCAAATTTGCAACAACTTTAAGTATTCGGTTGTACTTGCATTCACTTCAGAATGTTGAACACCAGTCCCAGTGCTCATTACTTGCACTTCGCCATAGGTAATTGTGCCTTCATTTCCCATGCTGTCAATGTGCTTTAAAGCGCCTTCCAACGGAATAGTAATAATTTCCATGTTTTCGTGAGGATGCATTCCAAAACCCATTGCTGGTGCAATAGTATCATCGTTTAAAACTCGAAGCATTCCAAATTGAATTCTTTGAGGGTTATAATAATTAGCAAAAGAGAAGGAATAATTGGCATTTAACCAAACAAAATTAGCAGTTCCACGTTCAGAAGCTTTAAATAATTGCGTGCTCATAACTTTATAAAATTAATTATTGTCAAAAGAATATCAATTTCAATTAAAAGACATAATTTTATGCAAATTTCGTGATAATTTTCTTTTAATTCTTTATAATATCTATAAAACATTCACAATGGAAAAAATCTCGGTTTATTTTATGCCAGGTTTAGCTGCAAATTCTTCAATATTTGAAAGAATAGCACTTCCTGAGGAACTGTTTGATACTCATTTTATGGAATGGGAAATTCCATTTGAAAAAGAAAGTTTGAAAGAATATGCGCATCGAATTTCCAAGAAAATTACGCATAAAAATCCCGTTTTAGTTGGAGTTTCTTTTGGTGGAATTTTAGTGCAAGAAATGGCTAAATTTTTAAATCCTAAAAAAGTTATTATCATTTCCAGTGTAAAGAGTAATCAGGAATTTCCGACAACTTTTAAATTGGCTAAATCAACGAAGGCCTATAAATTAATTCCCACAAGTTTAATTGCCCAGATTGATAATTTAGCCAAATTTACTTTTGGAGATAGGGTTAAACAGCGTTTAAAATTGTATCAGAAGTTTCTTTCTGTGCGTGATATAACTTATCTTAATTGGTCAATAGAGAAGATAATTTTATGGGATAGATTAAAAACTGATCCAAATGTAATTCATATTCATGGAGATGCAGATGAGGTTTTTCCGATAAAAAATATAAATAATTGTATCGTTGTAAAAGGAGGAACTCATATTATGATATTGAGTAAATACAAATGGATGAATGTTAATTTGCCTAAAATAATCATTGATAAATAGAAGTTGATTAGGTAATTTTGTAACTATTAAAATAAAAAAATGAAAATGAATTGGATAAATAAAGGAGTTATATTAGTAGCCATAGTTTCACTAAGTGGCCTATTTATATTTGCTATGTCAAATGAAAATAAAAACAAATTTACTCATGAAGGAACGGCTTTTTATTTTCCAACAGAGGTTGATTTTGCAGACGAAGGTATGCCTATGGAAATACCTGATGTTAGAGAGCGTTTTGACAGAGAATTATTGGTTAATGCCAACTTACATGCCTCAACAATATTGATAATTAAAAGAGCCAACAGAGTATTTAAAATCATTGAACCGATATTAGAAAAAAATGGAGTTCCCAATGATTTCAAATATTTAGCCGTAATTGAAAGTTCATTAATCAATGCAGTTTCGCCATCTGGAGCAAAAGGGGTTTGGCAATTTATGCCTGCTACCGCCAAGGAAATAGGGATGGAGGTTAATGATTGTGTTGATGAAAGATACCATCTTGAAAAATCTACTGAAGCTGCTTGTAAATTTTTATTGGCTGCGAAGGAGAAATTTGGTTCTTGGACCTTGGCAGCCGCTTCTTATAACGGAGGAATTACGGGAGTAAATAAGCAAATTGACCTTCAAAAAGTATCCAATTATTATGATTTGTTATTGAATGAGGAAACTTCAAGATATGTATTTCGAATTTTAGCCTTAAAAGAAATTATGAAAGCGCCAGAGAAATTTGGGTTTGCTGTTCCAAAGCAAGATTTGTATGAATTGTATCCTACTCGTAAATTAGAAATTGACAGTACGGTTACTAATTTAGCCGATTTTGCCATCCGTCAAGGTGTGAATTATAAGATTTTGAAATTGTACAATCCTTGGTTGAGAGATAGTAAATTAGATAATAAAGCGAAAAAAAAATACGTAATAGAATTGCCTAAATAAAACTATTTTTTATTTAGGTTTAGTAAAAAATTAAACACTTTATCGGTGGGCATTCCCATTACATTTGCATAAGACCCTTCAATTTTTGAAACGCCAATAAAACCAATCCATTCTTGAATTCCATAGGCTCCCGCTTTGTCGAATGGTTGGTAATTTTTCAAATAATAGTGGATACTCTCATCACTTAAAGTGGAAAAAGTAACTTTGGTAGTTTCGTGAAAAACCGTGCAATTTTTTGTTGTCTTAAAGCATACGGAAGTAATCACTTCATGCGTTTCGTTGGAAAGTGTTTTTAATATTTGAAAGGCGTCATCATAATCTTTTGGTTTTCCCAATGCTTTATTGTGGTGCCAAACGATGGTGTCGCTCGTTACTAAAACTTCTTCTTCATTTAATTCTCCTTCAAAGGCATTTGCTTTGAGCAAGGCTAAATAGTCGGTAATTTCTTCGGCTTTTAAGTGGTCAGGATAAACTTCTTCGATTTCCTTTAATCGTATTTCGAAATCTAAATCTAAATCTTTGAAAAATTGTTGCCTTCTCGGAGATCCTGAGGCTAAAATCACCTTATAATTTTTCAGACTTTCCTTAAGCATTGTACCGAATATTTAAACTAATTACTAGTATTGATAGGTAACCCAAGACTAAAACCCAATTCAAAATTAGATACAAATGGCGAAATTCTTTTGGTTCATTTGCCTTGAGTATTTTAATCAAGAAATAGATTAACGGCATTATAATGAAAATCAATCCGTAGATAAAACTGTATAACAATTTTGCATCAAATAGGTAAACTTTTAGATAATAAAGCACACAAAATATTGGAATTAAGCTAATTGCTAAAGCTACTTTTTTAGCTTTTGAAGTGCCAATTGCGATTGCTAAAGTGCTTAATCCTTGGCTTTTGTCTCCTCTAGTATTTTTAATATCAGATACCAATTCAATCAAAAAAGAGATAATAAAAGTAAAAATGGCATAATCAATTAAAATACTAAAATGAATTCCCATAACGGTTTGATTTCCTTCAAACGTTGAAGGTAATAAATCAAAAAGACCAATTATTAATAGGTAAATTGAATTTACAAATGCGATAATAATGTTACCAACCAAAATACTATTTTTCATACTTGACGCATAAAAATAGAGTGTTGAAGCAATTAGAATAAATAGAATTGCAAAATTGGGTTTCTGAATCACATTTGATAAATAAAAACCAATTAAAACTCCAATAAAAGTAAATGCAGCATATAAATTATAAGCGGTATTTTCAGATATAAATTTGCCTACCACTTGAAAATTAGGTTTGTTTTCCCCATCGGAATCTTGTTGGAAAATAGCGTTAATAATTGCTCCTCCAGCAGCTAAACAAACTGTTGAAAGTACTAGTAAAATGTATTGCCAATCGGCAAGTGACAAAGATATATTCTGAAGTTTTAAAAAACCGTATCTAAATATTAATTGCATGAAAGCAAGTACTAATAAATGGCGGTAACGTATTAATTTTAAGTAGTTTGTCATTTAAATGAATTAAGTTTAATCGTGCTTGCCATTATAATATAGATGCCATTTTCCTTGAACTTTCATTACTTGTTCAATCACATCACGGACAGCACCTTTTCCTCCATTTACGTGAGAAATATAATTGGAAATTGACTTTATTTCAGGTGCAGCATCCTGAGGGCAAGTTGGTAGGCCAACCAATTGCATCACATGAAAATCAGGAATATCGTCCCCCATGTAGAGCACCTTTTCAGGAGAAATAGAATATAACTCACAATATTCTTTGAAGGTTTCCACTTTATCTGGAGAACCCAAATGAATGTCTGTAATTCCAAGATTTTTCAACCGGATGCGAACGCCTTCATTGCTTCCTCCAGAAATAATACACACGTTATAACCACTTTCAATTGCGGCTTTCATAGCATAACCATCTCGAATATTCATTTTACGAAGCATTTCACCCGTTGGGGAAATATTCACGGAACCATCAGTAAGTACTCCATCTACATCGAAAACGAATGTGGTAATATCATTCATTATTTCTTTATAACTTTTTGCCATTATATTGAATAGATTGGGTTAGTATTTTATATATTTTTTTTTGATTTACATTAGTTAAGAATTCCAAATGGGAATTAATAGTTTCCTCATCGTTTCTAATTGCAGGTCCTGTTTGCGCTTCTAATGGCGATAATCGCGTTATTTTATCTGCAGTTTCCTTGATTAAAGGTAACAGTATTTCAAACGGGATATTATTTTCTTTACAAATATCATTTCCGATTTTATAAAGATTATTGGTAAAATTATTTACAAAAACTGCTGCTACATGTAACGCTTTTCGTTGGCTCGAATTAATTTCATATACCGAATCAGAAATTGAATTAGCCACTTCTTTTAATAGTTTTAAATCAGCAATAGTTTCACTTTCTATGCAAATTGGAATTGATTTAAAATGGACAGCTACATTTTTTGTAAAGGTTTGTAAGGGATAAAAAACACCCTTTCTGTTATTTGCATTGATAGCATTTAATGAAACGGCACCGGAAGTATGTACCACCAATTTGTTTAAAAATGGTATTTTATCTGAAACATCAGCAATCGCATGATCAGAAACTGCAATTAGGTAAATGTCGGCTTCTTTTAATTTGTCCCAATCGTAACAGATAATTGAGGTATCCAATAAGTTAGAAAGGGGAGTTTTTTTTCTTGAAAAAACAGTTGTAATTTCAATTTCAGCACCTTTGTGAATAGATTTCTGTAGCGCTACAATTAAATGTTGGGCCACATTTCCAGATCCAATTATGCCTATTTTTACCATTTTGCTAAATTATTGATTTTTTTTAAACTACATCGTATTTACCAATTTAAAAAACATCACTTAAAAAATACTTAAATAAGAGTTCAAAACAAAGAATTTAACAAAATTGAATTACTTTTGTACCACTTTTGAAATAAAACCATCTCAATAATGGATAAAAAAATACTTTCTTTTTTGTTTTCTACGCGATTAATGGCGTTTTTATTTTTGTCATTTGCAATAGCTATGATTTGCGTGACTTTTATTGAAAGTAAATACAATACAGATACTGCACGAATTTGGATTTACAATGCCTGGTGGTTCGAAGCAATTATGGGTATTTTTCTAATTAATTTTGCTGGAAATATTAAAAGGTATCAACTATTAAGAAAAGAAAAATGGGCGACTTTACTGCTTCATGTTTCTTTTGTTTTTGTTATTACTGGAGCTTTTATCACCCGTTATATTAGTTATGAAGGCGTTATGCCAATTCGTGAAGGTGCTTCGGAAAATCAATTTTACTCAGATAAGATGTTTTTGACTGTTTTTGTGGATGGTGATTATCAGGGTCAAATGAGAAGACGTGTTTTTGAAAAATCTTTGTTGTTATCTCCAGTAACTAATAATAATTTTAGCATTTCAAATAATTTTGCCGATACTCAATTTGAGATTTCCTACAAAGATTATTTATTGGGTGCGACCAAAACTATAAAACCTGATCCAAAAGGAGATTTATATCTTAAAATGGTAGAATCTGGAGATGGTACTCGTCATGAACACTATTTAAAAGAAGGGGAGGTTCAGAATATTCACAACATGCTTTTCTCCTTAAATAAATTTGTAAAAGGAGCTACCAATATTACTATAAATGAAAATTCGTCTACTATTCAAACCCCTTTTGAAGGGCAATTTATGCGTATGGCGGATCAATTTAAAGGAAGAGTAGTGAAAGATTCTATTCAGCAATTAATGATGCGTTCTTTATATAATGTAGGCGGGACTCAATTTGTATTTCCAGATCTAGCTGCCAAAGGTTCTATTTCATACATTGCCAAAAATGATTACAGGGCCAAGACTCATGAAGATGCTTTGGTTGTAAATTTGAAAGCCGAAGGTCAAAATAAAGAAGTTACTTTGCTAGGAACCAAGGGTTCGATAGGGGAGTCGCAAGTGGTTAAAATCGGAAATTTAGAATATACATTTTTCTTTGGAAGCAAAGCTTATGTATTGCCATTTAATATCAAGTTAAACGATTTTAAAGCACTTAAATACCCTGGAACTGAGAAAAGTTATTCCGCTTTTGAAAGTGATGTAACTGTTTTAGATGGGAAATCTAAATTTGATGCTAAAATATACATGAATCATATTTTAGACCATCAAGGATACCGATTTTTCCAATCTTCGTTTGACCCAGATGAAAAAGGAACTATTCTCTCTGTTAACCACGATTTTTGGGGAACTTTGATTACCTATATAGGTTATTTCATGTTGTTTTTTGGAATGATGGCAATTCTATTTACCAAACATTCTCGTTTTGCTGACCTAAAAAGAAAATTGGAAGTTGTAAAATCAAAGAAATCAAAATTGGTTACGATATTTTTATTGTTACTAAGTTTCCAATCGTTTTCACAACACAAAGAAGAGCCATTAACAGTAAAGCAAATTGATTCCTTATTATTAAAATTTAAAGTTTCTGAGGCGCATGCTGCTAAATTTGGACGATTAGTAATTCAGGATGCCGGTGGTAGAATGAAACCTTTGAATACCTTCTCGTCTGAATTATTGCGAAAAGTGAGTCATAAAGACACGTACAATGGAATGAATTCTGATCAAGTGTTCTTGTCAATGACACAATTTCCAACGGCTTGGTATGAAATCCCATTGATCTATATAAAATCGGGAAATGATAGTATTAGAAAAATTATTGGTATTGAAAAATCAGCTCAATATGCTCCATTTATTGCGTTCTTTGATAAAGCTGGGAATTATAAATTATCACCTTATTTAGATGAAGCTTATAAATCGGCCAATCCAAATAATTTTGAAAAAGATTTTGTTGAAACAGATAAAAAAGTCAATTTATTAAATCAAGCCACTTCAGGAAGTATTCTTAGAATTTTCCCAATACCAAAGGATGAAAATAATAAATGGGTTTCTCATTTAGAGTTAAGTCACGCGGGATTAAAAGGAATGGATTCTATTTTTGCCTCTCAAATAGTGCCTTTGTATATCAATTCCTTGCAAAATGCAGCATTAAACAATAATTACAAGGATGTTGATTTTTATTTGAATGGAGTAAAAAAATACCAAAGCAAATTTGGAGCTCAAGTGATGCCTTCTGAAGATAAAATTACCGCTGAAATCATTTATAATAAATATGATATTTTCAAAAAGTTATTTTATCTATACATGACAGCTGGGTTTTTAATGTTGCTATTCACCATTTTAAGAATATTTAAAGACAATAAGTTTAATCGTGTTTCTGTAAATGTTATGCATATTGTTATTGCCATTTTATTTGGTTTACATACTCTAGGGTTAATAGCTAGGTGGTATATTTCTGGGCATGCACCATGGAGTAATGCTTATGAATCTATAATATATGTTGCTTGGGCAACCATGTTTTTCGGATTGGCATTTGATAGAAAATCGAAATTAACGGTAGCTTCTTCAGCCTTTGTAGCCTCAATGATTTTGATGGCGGCTTACATGAATTGGATTGATCCAGACATTGCCAATTTACAACCGGTATTGAATTCCTATTGGTTAATGATTCACGTTGCAGTTATTGTGGCAAGTTACGGGCCTTTTGCATTGGGAATGATATTAGGATTTGTTTCTTTATTGCTTATTTTCTTTACTAATGATAAGAATAAAGAGGTGATGGCATTGAACATAAAAGAGATCACTTATATCAATGAAATGGCACTCACAATTGGTTTGGTGATGCTGACTATAGGAAATTTCCTTGGTGGACAATGGGCTAATGAGAGCTGGGGTCGTTATTGGGGTTGGGACCCAAAAGAAACTTGGGCCTTAATTAGTATTATGATTTATGCATTTGTAATTCACTCCCGTTTTGTACCGTTGTTTAGAGGAAAATGGGTTTTTAATTTAATGAGTATGTTTGCCTTTGTTTCCATTTTATTCACCTATTATGGTGTAAATTTCCACTTGGTAGGGTTGCATTCTTATGCTAGTGGCGAGGCAACTTCACTTAATTGGATATGGCAATCGTTATTAGCAATTTCTATAATAGGATTAGTTAGCTATCCTAAATATAAAAAATATTATAAGTAAAATAAATCGGCAGTTTTATAGTAAAAGCTCGACTTAATAAGTCGGGCTTTTTAATTTATTTTTAATTGAAATACAATTAATTAATAGTTTGAAAATGTAAAAAGTTATAGTTATTAACAAAATTTTCTGTATTTTTGTTTTGATATATACGCTAATTTAGCTTAAATCCCTCATTATGAATACTCTAAATAAATTTAAGGTTGTATTGTCATTAACTTTTTTGTTAATAACTAGTACTTTTTTTTCAAATACTATAGATTTAAATCCATCGATTTCGATTTCGAAAGTCAAATTACGATTAGTTACAGTTGATCCAATTTCACCTACTACAGGTCATGCTGGAACAATTGTTACCATAAATGGTACTGGCTTTACATCAACTTCTACAGTTTCGTTAGGATCATTTTCAATTCCAGCTGCAAATATTCTATTTGTTTCAGCAACTGAAATTAAAGTTACCGTTCCATGTGGTGTTACTTCAGGATATTTTTCTGTTAATGGTGTGGCGTCAGCTACTTTATTCAACTATATTTCGCCTTCAATTACAACTTCAATTAGTAATTTATCTTATTGTGTTGGGACCACAGTTCCACAAATTACACTTGCAGGTACTCCTTCAGCTGCTACAACTCCCACTGGGCTAACATTCAATTGGACAAATTCAAATAATGCAATAGGATTAGTGTCGAGTGGAGTAGGTAATATTTCAACTTTTACAGCGGTAAATCCAACATTGGAACCAATTACAAGTTCGGTTATTATTACACCTTCGATTAATGGATGTATTGGTACCCCAAAAAATTATACTATTACTGTAAATCCATTTCCTTTAATTTCACCAATTTCAAATAGTTCTGTTTGCTCAGGAACTAATATTAATCAAATCAATTTAATTTCAACCTCTCCTAATTCTGGTACAGGAACCTCATTTACTTGGAGCGGAACAAATAATTCGTCGATTGGGTTGAGCGCTTCTTCAGGAACTACGTCGCCCATTCCTTCTTTTACGGCTACTAATTCATTAAATACATCGGCAAGTTCATTATTTACAGTTACTCCAACCTATCAAGGTTGTGTGGGTTCTCCCATTAATTTTAATATCGATGTTGCTCCAACCTCTTTAGGAGGAACACTTACTAGCACAAGTTCGATATGTTCAGGAAGTGCAGCAACACAATTATCATTAACCGGACAAAGAGGAGTGATATTAAATTGGGAATCATCTTCCACTGGAAATGCGCCTTGGACAACAATTGCAAATACTTCTGCAACCTATCAACCAGGAATATTAACTCAAACCACTTATTATAGAGTTGCGGTTCAATCTACTGGATGCCCATTAACCTATTCAAACACATTTGTAATCAATGTAAACAGTTTACCTACAATTTCAGGCAACCTATCTGTTTGTAATGGCGGAACAACCACGTTAACAGGCTCAAATACTCCTGCAATAAATGCTTGGCAGTCATCAAATATTGCTGTCGCTTCCATTTCAAATACGGGTTTAGTAACAGGAATTTCTGCTGGAACATCGACTATAACCTACACCAATTCTAATGGTTGTATTATTACTTCCAATTTTGTTGTAAATGCGATACCTAGCGTTCCAAACGTCAATATTGTTCAACCTAATTGTACATCAACATTAGGATCAATTCAATTTTCTGGCTTACCAACTTCGGGAAACTGGACAATTAATCCAGGTTCAATTATAGGAGCTGGAGCAAACTATACTTTAAATAATCAAGTAGCGGGAACCTATAATTTTTCAGTAAGAGATGCCAATTCATGTAATTCTGCAGCAACAACAGTAATAATTACCGCAGCACCAATTGTTCCTATAGCACCTTCAATTGGAACAATTACTCAACCAACTTGTGCGAATGCAACAGGAAGTGTGGTTCTTAGTGGTTTGCCTACTGGAAATTGGACAATTACAAGATTACCTGGAAGTCAAACGTATTCTAATACGGGTAGCTCTTATACTGTTACGAACCTTTCTCCTGGAAGCTACACATTCTCAGTTTCTAATGGAACATGTAGTTCTTTAGCCTCTCCAAACGTGGTTATTGATCCAACTCCAACTCAAAGCGCACCAATTGTTGGCGTTGTAACTCAACCCACTTGTTCAATTGCTTCAGGAAGTGTTACATTAAGTGGATTGCCGACAGGAAATTGGACTTTAACAAGAGTTTCTGATGGGGTAACATTTTCAAATACTGGAAGTACAACAACACTTTTGGGATTGCCTTCAGGAACTTATAACTATACGGTTACCAATCAAGCAGGTTGTATTTCAGCACAGTCAAATGCCATTGTAATTAACAATC
>CALPNL020000043.1 GCA_943324925.2 Chitinophaga pinensis
CCTTCAGTAAATTTAAGTATATTGAAATTTTTAGCTTTCGAGCAAACTTTCAAAAATAGTTTAACCACATTGCCTATGGGTGGTGGTAAAGGAGGCGCTGATTTTGATCCTAAAGGAAAATCAGACAATGAAGTAATGCGTTTTTGTCAAGCATTTATGACAGAATTATCAAAACATATCGGTGATAATACTGACGTACCAGCCGGAGATATTGGTGTTGGAGGCCGTGAAGTTGGCTATATGTTTGGTCAATATAAAAGACTAAGAAACGAGTTTACAGGAGTTTTAACTGGAAAAGGAATTTCTTTTGGAGGATCATTAATTCGTCCCGAAGCTACTGGATACGGTGATGTCTATTTTGCACAAAGCATGTTGAACACTAAAGGAGATAGTTTTAAAGGAAAAACAGTTGTGATTTCTGGCTCTGGAAACGTAGCACAATATGCTGCTGAAAAAGCAACTCAATTAGGTGGTAAAGTGGTTACATTATCAGATTCTTCAGGATATATTTATGATGCTGATGGAATTGATGCAGCTAAATTAGCTTACGTAATGGAAATCAAAAATGAATTACGTGGAAGAATTAGTGATTATTTAACGAAGTATCCAAATGCAAAATTTGTTGCTGGGAAACGCCCTTGGGAAGTTAAATGTGACGTTGCTTTACCATGTGCAACTCAAAACGAATTGAACGAAGATGAAGCTAAAATGCTTGTAGCAAATGGATGTATTTGTGTGGCAGAAGGAGCGAATATGCCTTCAACTCCAGAAGCAGTATTAGTTTTCCATAAAGCAAAAATATTATTTGCACCTGGAAAAGCATCCAATGCGGGTGGGGTAGCAACTTCAGGATTAGAAATGTCACAAAACTCATTGAGATTAAGTTGGACAGCAGAAGAAGTAGACGAGCGATTGAAAAAAATCATGCTCGATATTCACGCTTCTTGTGTAAAATACGGTAAGGATGCAACGGGTTACGTAGATTACGTTAAAGGAGCAAATATTGCTGGATTTGTTAAAGTTGCCGACGCGATGTTGGCACAAGGAGTAGTATAAAACCAACCACTATAGTAATTAAATGCCTCACAATTTGTGGGGCATTTTTTTGTTTGCATATGAAAACGAAAATAATTCCGTTTTATAGTATATTTGTGATTTAACAAAAGTAAAATGAAATACCCTTTAGCATTACTTATTGCTTTATTTTCTATTCAAATTGGCTTTTCACAAAACAGCCAATTCTGGAAGGGTTATTTCTCTTATAAACAAATAAAAGACATTTCTCAATCGCCAACAGTTTTTTTTGCAGCAGCAGAAAATGCTTTATTTTCTAAAAATCTAGTCACAAATTCAATAAAAACTACGAATACTATTGACGGACTTTCAGGTCAAACCATTACATCCATGTACCACAGTACGGGTTTTAATAAAACCATTATTGGGTATGAAAATGGATTGATTATGATTGTGAATGATGTTGATGGAACGATGATAAATGTAGTTGATATTATTACCAATGGGGTAAATCAGAATTTAAAAAAAATCAACCATTTCATGGAATACAATGGGATTCTATATGTTTCGTGCGATTTTGGAATTGTACAATATAATTTAGCGACTTCTGGTTTTGGGGACACCTACAGAATTGGAGATTTAGGAGCAGAAATTAAAGTATCACAAACGGCAATAAGCAATGGAATTATTTATGCAGCAACCTCAGTTGGAATAAAAAGTGCTAGTATAATCAATCCTAATTTGAATGATTACAATCAATGGACGCAAGTTTTAAGCGGTGGGTTCTCAGGAGTAGAAACTTTTGGTTCTCAGGTTGTAGCCTCTTCAAATTGGGGCCAACTATTCAAACTAAATGGAGCTTCATTTACCTCATTTTCAACCCTTCCTTTGGGTGCAATTGATTTAAGAGCAAGTGGCAATTATCTATTAATTTCTACTCAAACAAGTGTATATGTTTACACCCAAAATTTGAGTTTATCGTTTCAAATCAATAGCAATCAAATTCCAAACCTTTCAGCAAAATTTACTTGTGCAACTGTTATTGACAATTTACTTTACTTGGGGACATTTGAAGATGGAATTATTACTACAACTATTGATAATCCAACGACTTTTTCATTTTTAAGTCCCGACGGACCTTCTCGAAATGCGTTATTTGCAATTAATGCCTCAACGAATAATTTATGGGCAGTTTATGGAGGGTATTCTTCAAATTACAATCCTTACACCTATGATTATAATGGTTTAAATACTTATGGGTTTAGTAAATATAACGAAAATGGTTGGCAAAACACTCCTTATTCGGATGTTTTGGGAGCAAAGGCGCTTTGTAAAATTACGGTAAATCCAAATAATAGTAATCAGGTATATATGAGTTCTTTTTTCTCGGGATTGTTAAAAGTTGAAAATGATATTCCAATCGTTTTATATGATGAAAGTAACAGTTCATTAGAATCATTAGTATTAACACCTCCCAATCCAAATTATAAAGATTTACGTATTAATGGAGCAGCATTTGACAAATCGGGAAATTTATGGGTTGGGAATGGCTGGTCTAAAAATGGTATAAAGAAACTTTCAACCCAAGGCGCATGGTCAAGTGTGAATATAGAACCCATTTCTCAGAGGTATTATGAAAATAGTTACGGAGAAGTGGTAGTAGATAAAAATGGTACTAAATGGATGGCTTCAAGTTATGATGGCGTTATTGCCTACAACGAAACCGGGAACATTTTCAAGAAAATATCTCTTGGAGCAGAAACCGGCAATTTGCCAGTTGTAGATGCTAGGGTTGTTGCAATTGATAATAGGAACCAACTTTGGATTGGAACCACAAGTGGTTTAAGAGTACTTTCAAGTGTGGATCGTTTTTCAACTGACCCACAGTTAACCTCAAATTCAATTATTATTTTGGAAAATGGATTGGCACAAGAATTACTATACGAGCAATTTATCACTGATATTGTTGTGGATGGAGCCAATAATAAATGGGTAGGAACGGCAGATTCAGGAGTTTTCCAATTCTCATCTGACGGACAACAAACCCTTCGCCGTTTCACAAGTAGTAATTCTCCATTACCTAGTAATGCCATAAATGACATCGATATTAACCCCAGTACAGGAGAAGTATTTTTTGCTACTGATAAAGGAATGGTTTCCTATAAAGGAACCGCAACCACGGCAAGTACCGATTTAAGTAATGTAAATGTTTATCCAAATCCGGTTCGTCCAGAATTCGAAGGCACCGTAAAAGTTAGTGGATTATCCAATAAATGCAATGTGAAAATTACCGATATTGAGGGAAATCTAGTTTATGAAACTATTTCTCAAGGGGGAACAATTGAATGGGATACTAAAGCTTTTGGAAGCTATAATGTAGCTTCAGGAGTTTATATGATCTTTATCTCGTCACAAGATGCAATGGACAACACGGTTAAAAAAGTGATGATAATTAGATAATTTATATTGATTTTGAAGGAATTTAAGATCCGCTAAAAACAAATTATAAAATATAAAAATGGTAGTAAAAACCAGGGCGATTGTAATTTCATCAATAAAATATCAGGAGAAAAGCTTGATTGTAAAGTGCTTTACACTCTCTGATGGACTTAAATCCTATTTTGTTAGAGATGCTTTTTCATCCAGAAAATCAAATCAGAAAATCGCTTACTTCCAACCCTTTTCATTATTAGAAATTGAAGCAGTTCATAAAAACAAAGGCACCCTTGAAAATTTTAAAGAAATTAAACTAGCCGTTCCGTTTCAAACCATTCATAGCGATGTGATTAAAAGTACCATTGTACTATTTTTATCAGAAATGATGCATTATTCAATTCATGAAGAGGAAGAAAATGAGGCGCTATTTACGTATCTAGAAACTTCATTATTGTGGCTTGATGCCCACGAGGATATGGTAAATTTCCATCTTATTTTTTTATTAGAAGCCTCGAAATACTTGGGATTTTATCCTGATATTTCCGAAATGGATTTGCCTTTTTTTGAAATGAAAGAAGGTAATTTTTCTACATTCAGCGCAATAAGTTCTTTATCGGAGCAGGAAACATTACTTTTCAAAAAATTAATAAATTTGAAATTGGAAAGCGACATTAAAACTTTTCATGTAATAGAAAGACAGTTATTATTAAAAATTTTAATTGATTATTACAGTTATCATTTAGAAGGATTCAGAAAACCGAAATCGGTAGAAGTATTGAAAGAAGTTTTTTCTTGATTACGGTTTTACAATCAATACCGAAGGGATATCACTCAACCAATCACTTTGAGAATCAACTAGTTTTTTCCAACTTTCCAAACTGATGATCATTAAATCGTGTTGGTTCAAAAACTCCTTTTCAATGACTTTGTTAGTCAGCAAACTCATATTACTTGGGTAGTTATTTTCTAATGAATCAACTGCATTTTCAATAATAAAGTTATTTTTTATTTGCCCATTACAATCTAAAACGGCAATTTTTGAGTCGTTATTGTAGATTAATTTTTGCGCATAATCCAATAAAAATCCGTCCTCGGCACTAAATATTGGAATAAAAACACGATTTACCGTTTGTAGGTCTTTGTTGATTAAAATTCCTAATGGCATTTTAGTTTTTGAGATGATTTGTCTCGTTCTTTCATCAAAAGGAGAATTTTCAAACAATCCTTCTTTACCTGTAAACTTATCAATTAAACGGTCTGGATTTATTATTCTAGTAGTAAATCCTAGTACTTTTCCTAAAAGTGTGCCTTCAAAAATTGACTTCCCTAATCCAACGAGTAGTAAATCATATTCCCCTTGATTAGCTATTTCCACAATGTCTGTTTCCACATCTACTGTAGCTTTAAAAACGGTCGTTATTTGTTGGTTTAAAATCTTTGACTCATTGATAATTGGAAGGAAACTATCAGTTTCATATTCTTCCATATTATTAGCATGCATTTCGTCACTTAATACCAAATGCATCGCGGTAATATTTACATTGTCTTTTTGTTTTTTAACCATACTACTTGCCAATCGAAGTAAAGATCTTCCTTTTTCATTATTTCCAAAAAACAATAATATCTTGAATTTGCTCTTGCTATTGATCTCGTCGGGCACCAATTTATACTTCGATTTAAACGCCCAATTTATTAAATTCAAGGCTGGTCCAGTCATGAAAGTGGTAACTAAGGCCATGATAACCATCATAGTAAAAACTTGAGGGGTCAATACTTTTAGGTCCAATCCGATGTTTAAAACCACTAATTCCATTAAACCTCGAGTGTTCATTAGGGCGCCAATGGTAAGACTGTCTTTCCAACTTTGACCAACAAATTTGGCCGCCAAGGCACTTCCAAAGAATTTACCAACTACTGCTACCAGTATAATAAACCCGGTAACTTGCCACATATAAGGATCATTAATTAATCCTATTTGAGTTCTTAAACCCGTAAATACGAAGAATAATGGCAATAATAAAATTACCGAAACATCCTCCACTTTTTCAATAAATATACTTCTAAATTTTGAAATATCTGGCATGATTACCCCCGTCATAAAGGCACCAAACAAAGCGTGAATTCCTATTATATTAGTAGCATAGGAAGATAAAATTAAAGTAAGAAAAAATATGGCAACAACTGGTTTACTTAAGTTTTCACTTTTTGAATATAAATCTCCTACTTTTTTCAAAAAAGGTTTTACAATAAAAAGCATAATCAGTACATAAAGAAGGGATAGCCCTATGACATATAATGCACTTTCAAATGCACCTGCTTTTACAATTGCAATTACAACCGCAAGTAAGCACCAAGCCGTAATATCATCCGCAGCGGCGCAAGTAATTACTATGGCGCCCAATCTGGTTTTATGAATACCACGTTCTTGAACAATTCTTGCTAAAACTGGAAATGCAGTGATACTCATTGCAATTCCCATAAACAAACTGAATGATAAAAATGAAATTCCTTCCGGTGCAAATGTCTGATATACATAAAAAGCCAATCCTATTCCTAGAGCAAATGGGATTACGATACTGGCATGGCTTATTACCACTGCCTCATTGGCCTTATTTCTTAGTACTTTTAAATCCAATTCCATTCCTATTACAAACATGAAAAGGATTAAACCGATTTGGCTCAAGAAAGATAAATTTCCAAGTGATTGAGCAGGAAAAAGCATTAGGGAGAACTCTGGAAAGTACAATCCTAGTAATGAAGGTCCTAGGAATATACCGGCAATTATTTCCCCAATTACTGATGGCTGGCCGATTTTCCTGAAAATCCATCCAAAAAAGCGAGCGACAATAATTATGGTGATTATTTGAGCTAGTAAAATCGCTAAAGGGTCTTTAAAATTGACCACCATTGAGCTGATAAATTCATTCCAATGGTCGGAAGGAGTTAAAACGATAGAAGCTGTTTTTACTGTTTCTAAAAATTTACCTTTTGCTATAATCCAATAAATTAACGCGGTGAAACCACCTGTCACGATTATATAAAAGAAAGTATTTTTAAAGTTTTTCATGTGCCTAAAGCTGATTTTAACTACATAGATTCAAAAATCAAATATAAGAATTAATACAATTCATAATTCAATACAATAATTATAATTGGGATTTTATTTATTAACGAATTTTTAATCAAATAATTATTGGTTTCACTTTAATTTTTCTAGGTTTTAATTACCTTTGCTCGCGTTAATAACGATTATGAAAAAGAAATTAAAAGTTGGTTTTTGGGAATACATCGCCCGTTTGATTCTAACTTATAGAGTTACCATTTTAATTGCAATTACTGCGATCACTATTTTTCTTGGTTTTCAATGGAGAAACTTAAGTATGACATATACCGAAGCAAATTTGCTTCCTAAAAAACATAGCGTTAATCAACAATACGACGACTTTTTATCAAAATTCGGTGAAGAAGGAAACCTAATAGTTATCGGATTTAAAGATCCTAATTTTTTTACTCCAAAGGCATTTGCGGAATGGAATGAATTAATGTCGGGGCTTAAATTATCGAATAATGTCGAATTGGTAGTTTCCATTAGCGACCTAAAAAAACTACAAAAAGACACTCTTGCCCAAAAATTTGAATTGGTTCCTTTAATTGATCATGACCAAATTAAGGACCAAACTTATTTACAAAATATTAAAACGGAACTTTTTAATAATTTACCTTTTTATGAAGGGCTTTTATTCAATAAAAAATCTGGAAGTATTCGTTCAGCCATTTACCTTAAAAAAGAAATTGTAAATACTGCAGAAAGAAAAACCTTTATCATTGAAACGCTCCTTCCAAAGATTGAGAAATTTGAAAAAAGTACCCAAATAGACCTTCGCGTTTCTGGAATGCCCTACATTAGAACCATAAACGCCGAAAATATGAAGGGTGAAATTGGGCTGTTTATCGGAGCTGCTTTATTGATTACGTCGCTAATTTTTTTCTTCTTTTTCAGATCTTACAGGGCAACATTTATTTCCATTTGCATTTTGATTTTTGGAGTAATGTGGTCTTTTGGAACCCTAGGATTGTTTCATTATAAAATAACAATATTAACGGCTATTATTCCACCTTTAATTATTGTAATAGGAATTACGAACTGTATATTTCTAATCAATAAATACCAGCAAGAGATAAAACTGCATCAAAACCAAGCCAAAGCCTTACAACGGGTAATTTCTAAAATTGGCGTTTCTACTTTAATGACCAATCTTACTACAGCTGTTGGTTTTGCTACTTTTATGATTACAGGAAACGAGCTCCTATATGAATTTGGTTTGGTAACTTCAATTAATGTGATTACAGTTTACCTGCTTACCCTTTTAATTGTGCCAATTATGTACAGTTTTATGCCAATGCCAAAGGAAAAGCATCTTTATCATTTAAGTAAAAACTATTTATCGTCCGTTTTAGGTTGGGTTGAAAAAGTAGTAAAAACTAAACGTACAATTATCTATACGGTCTATGGTTTATTACTTGTATTTAGTGTTATAGGAGTAATGCAGATGAAAGTTTCGGGAAGTTTAATTGGGGAAATGCCAAAAAGCGCTTCGTTTTTTAAAGATATATTATTCTATGAAAAAGAATTCAACGGGGTAATGCCACTTGAAATAATGATTAACACCAAACGTAAAAAAGGGGTTATGAAACTATCGACCATGAAAAAAATGGACGAATTGCAAAAAACAATTGAACAAATTCCAGAGCTTTCAAAACCTGTTTCAATAGTTAATTTAGTAAAATACTCCAAGCAAGCATTCTATAATGGTAATCCTGAATATTATGATTTACCCACTTCGCAAGAGCAAGCTTTCATACTTTCGTATGCCAAAAATGCCACTAAAAATACTAAAGACAACTTGATGAAAAGTTATGTTGATTCAACCGGTCAATACGCAAGAATCACCACTTACATGAAGGATATTGGTACTAAAGACATGGCTACTATTGAAAGTAAACTAAGAACTAAAATTGACACCATTTTTCCAAATGACCGTTACGAAGTTACTTTAACAGGGAAAGCGTTAGTGTTTCAAAAAGGAACTTCCTATCTGATAAACAATTTAATTGAGTCATTGATATTTGCCATTTTCTTAATCGCAGGACTAATGGCCTATATGTTCCGATCAGCTAAAATGATATTGGTATCGGTAATTACCAATATTTTACCACTCTGCATCACTTCTGGATTAATGGGGTATTTGGGAATACCGTTAAAGCCTTCTACTATTTTAGTATTTAGTATTGCTTTTGGTATTTCTGTAGATAATGCCATTCAGTTCATGGCAAAATACCGTCACGACTTAAAAATGAATGATGGAAGAATTAAAAAATCGGTGTTTAGTGCTTTGCAAGAAACGGGAGTGAGCACCTTTTATACCTCCATTGTTTTGATATTCGGATTTGCTATTTTCACACTGTCCAGTTTTAGTGGAACGGTAGCACTTGGAGGTTTAATTTCCTGCACCTTGCTTTTTGCGATGTTTGCCAACTTATTGGTTTTACCAGCATTGGTATTAACATTTGAAAAAAAGAAAGCAAAACAAGAAGAATAATTACAACTTAATAATATCTTCTATTATTTTCCAATGATGATTTGTATGGATTTCTAGAAAACGAAGAGTCTCCTTTTTTTTCAATTTCCCTAAGTAAGGATGTTCAAAATAATGATTGTTAGAAACACTTTCTAATTCCTTTAAACTATTTCTACTTTTATTGATATGCTCTTGTAATGAAGGTTGGTCAATAGTTGTCTTTGGAAATACAATTTGAGGAGCTTTTGCTTTTCCTCTTGGAATTTTACCTAGAATAAAAATTATCAATTTACCCACTTTGAACTTCCATTGGTATTCCTTTGGGTTAGATCGCAAAATAGCTTTTGTAATTCCATTGATAGTTAATAGGGAATGTTCTATGTGCCAACCCACATTGGATTTAGAAATTGCTTGATTTTCATTTTCAAAAAGCGGAATTCTAGATTCAAATAGGTCTAGAAGTGTTTCTAAATTCTTCATGTTAGAATGGATTATTTTTATTACTCTAACTTAATAATTGCAAAATTAAAGTAGGGTACAAACCAATGATTAAATTCATAATGATGGCAAGAACTGCAACTGCATAAAAAGTAAATGGCGTTGCCTTTTTTTCTTCTTCTGCGTCTTTAGTGTACATTGCCAAAATTAGTTTAAAATAGTAGCCAATACTGATAATTGAGTTAATTACAGCTACAATAACTACAATTAAATAACCAGATTCTATCGTTTGGGTAAACAACATTAGTTTAGCGAAAAATCCTGCAAAAACTGGAATTCCTGCCATTGATAATAAAGATGCGGTAAGCACAGCTGCTAGTATCGGATTGGTTTTCCCTAATCCGTTAAAATGAGAAATTTCTTCGTTTTCCTTCTCTTTACAAACGTATAATAAAACCGTGAAGGCTGCAATTCCGGCAAGAGAATAAGCTGTAGCATAATACAGCAAACTTCCTGCAGCTGTTGTAGCACTAAGCAACGCCATAAGCATAAATCCGGCATGTGAAATACCTGAAAATGCCAACATTCGTTTTACATTCGTTTGCTTTAATGCCATGATATTTCCTACAGTCATCGATGCAATTGAAATAACTACAATAACAATTTGAAAGCCATAAGTAATTTCAACATTCATTGCAGTTAGTAATTTATATAATGCGGCCATTGCAACTACTTTTGCTAATGTACTCATTGTTGCTGTTGTTAATGCTGGTGCTCCTTGATAAACATCGGGAGCCCAAAAGTGAAACGGTACCGCCGCAATTTTGAATAACATTCCTATGGTCAACAATACAATACCAATAAAAAACCAAGACGGTAATTCTGCAGATTTTGAAAGTTCGCTAATTTCTACAATGTCAAAAGTTCCCATGGCACCATAAATTAAGCAGATTCCAAATAGCAAAATTCCAGATGCGAAAGACCCCATTAGAAAATACTTCAATCCAGCTTCATTACTTTTTATGTTCATTCTATCAGATGCTGCTAAAACATAAAGCGAAATAGATAGAATTTCTATACCTAGGAAGAACATAGATAAATTACCAAAAGAAACCATGGCAATGGCTCCCGACAATAAAAATATTTTTATAGCAATATAATCGGAAATTTTGGTTTGGTGTTTTTCATAAAAGTTACGACTTAACGCGACTAAGAAAATGGTTAAAACAATGAATAAACTCGAAAACGCAACCGAGAATTTATTGACTACAATCATATTATTATAGTAGGTTGCTGGCGAATTTAATTCGGAAAGTGTTAGACCTAATATTCCCATTAATCCAAGAATTGTTATTGGAATAATCGCTTTTCTGAAATTCATGATTTCAAATAAAAGGCATAAAACACCTAATCCTATTATTGCTATTAATGTATTCATTTTTTAAATTTTAGATTATAAACTGAAAGCGTGCTTTAGTTGTAAATCGTTATATTATTATTAATTTAATTTCTTAACCAAATCTGTTGATGCTCACTAATATCGATTCTAATGATGGGGAAATTAGCTCAATTATTGGTTTTGGATACAATCCAAAAAAGAACAAAACGGCCACAATTATCGAAAGTGAAATTCCTTCGTTTAAGGTAATATCTGAAAATACTTTTGTATTTGTTTCTCCCAACATCGATGTTTGAAACATTTTCAACATATAATAGGCTCCTAAAATAATAGTTGTACCTCCTAATACGGCAAACCAAATATTAATTTGAGAGATGCTATAAAGCACGGTAAATTCACCAATAAAGTTAAATGTTGGAGGTAAGGCTACCGAGGCTAAAACTAATAACAGGAATAGAGAAGTGAATTTAGGCGCATGGGTGCGAATTCCTCCTAGATCATTAATGGTATTAGTTTGATACCTACGATTGATAATTTCAGCGGTTAAAAATAACCCAACAATTACAAATCCGTGGGCAACCATTTGAAGAACGGCACCAATCAATCCGTCAAGAGTTAAAGTGTAGGCACCTGCGGTAATTAACCCCACGTGTGCTAATGAAGAATAAGCCAATAATCTTTTTAAGTCTTTTTGGCGTAAGGCAACAATTGAACCATAAATAGTTCCTGCAATTCCAATGGCCACAAAAATATAAACATGAACTTTAGCCGTTAGCGGAGCAATCTGCAATTGCCAACGAAGAACACTGTACAATCCCATTTTTAACATAATACCAGATAGTAACATGGTTCCTACCGTGGGCGCTTTTTGATATACATTGGCTTGCCAAGAATGAAATGGTATTAATGGAATTTTGATTGCATAAGCTAAAAAGAAGGCAAGGAAAATCCAAAATTGTTCCGTTGCTGTAAGGTTCAACAATGCATAGTCTGACAAAAGGAAATTGTGTGTTTTAGTATATAAATAAGCAAAAGCTGCTAACATAAAAAGCGAACCTGCAATGGTATATATAAAGAATTTCACCACTGCTTTTTTACGCTCTTCCGC
>CALPNL020000044.1 GCA_943324925.2 Chitinophaga pinensis
GTAAATTAGAAGTAGTTTCGGTCATCACAACTACGGAAGGATCATTTGCCAAAAAATCAATAATTGAAGCATCAATTGAATTTGGATCGTTCACCCCAACAAGTACTAATTTCTTTTTTATTGAATTCCAAATAGTTGCGAATTTGGACGCATTTTGCAATTCAACGGCAGGAATTTCATTTGCAACAGCAGAAGTATTTACCTTAATTGAAAGTTCATTTATAGTTTCGTATAACGGCTCTTCAAATGGGGCATTAATGTGAACAGGACCTTTATTTGCTATCGAGTAATGAATTGCTTTGGTAATTTTTTGATCATTTTCAAACGAAGCTCCCTCGACTAAATTGGCATTGTATAAAGAATGGTTTTGAAATACATTTTCTTGACGAATCGTTTGGCCATCCCCGATATCAATTTTTTCTGAAGGTCGGTCGGCACTAATTACCACCATTGGAATTTGACTATAAAAAGCCTCGGCAATAGCAGGGTAATAATTTAATAGAGCCGATCCGGAGGTGCAAACTAAAGCAACTGGAGTTTTTGTTTGTTGGGCAATACCCAAAGCAAAAAAGGCAGCACTTCTTTCATCAGCAATACTATAACAGGTAAATTTTGGATTGTTTACAAAGCCAATTGTTAGGGGTGCATTTCTTGAACCTGGCGAAATAACGATATGAGTTAATCCTTGAGCGAGACAAATTTCAATTATGCTTTGCGCTAAGGGTATTTTAGGATAGATCATTAGGAGATTCAAATTAGAACACAAAGGTACAAAGTTGTTAAGGTTTATACTAGAAACTATAAATAGTTTTATTATTTTTGAGAAACATAATTCCCTAATGAAAGTTAAAATTAGATCCTTCGAAATTAAAGATACCCAGGCCATTTTAGATATTATCAATTATAATATTCTAAATTCTACGGCTTTATACGATTATAAAATTCGAAATATTGAAGATCAAAAAAAGATGTTAGCAGAAAAAATCAATAAAGGATTTCCGGTAATCGTTGCAGAATCTGATTATAAGTTGGTTGGTTTTGGAATGTACAGTGAATTTCGATTTCGGGAGGCTTATAAATTTACCGTTGAACATTCGGTTTATGTTTCCCCAGACGAAATGGGCAAAGGCATTGGCAAATTGATATTAACAGAACTGATTGCTTTGGCAAAAGATCAAGGCTTACATACGATGATTGGCGTTATTGATTCCGAAAACCAAAGCAGTATTTCTTTTCACGAACAATTTGGCTTTAAAACCGTTGGAATTATCAAGGAATCAGGATATAAATTTGATCGTTGGCTGGATTCGGTGTTTATGCAATTGCTATTGAAATAATTACTTTTCTATCCAGTTAACAATTTTCTCATCATTAGGTTTCACCCCCGACATATACACTTGTTCCAGCTGACCCTTTTCATTGATAAGGTATTTTTGAAAATTCCATTCTACTTTAGAATCTAAGACTCCGTTTAATTTCTTTTGGGTTAGAAATTGATAGATAGGATGCATGTCTTTTCCTTTTACGGATATTTTTGCCATCATTGGGAAAGATACCCCGTATTTACTTCGACAAAAAGTGGCTATTTCAGCATTGGTTCCTGGCTCTTGCCACATAAAATTATTAGCAGGAAAACCTATGATTACAAAATTTTGGTTTTTATATTTTTTATAAATCGCTTCTAATTGCTCGTATTGTGGGGTATAACCACACTTAGAGGCGGTATTTACAATTAAAATCTTCTTCCCTTTTAACGAAGCGAAATCAAAAGTAGCACCTGATAAATCTTCTACTTTAAATTGGTAAATTGAAGTATTGCTTTGTGCGTTCACAGAAAATGAAGTTAGGATAAAAAGTACGAACAGTAGTAAATTCTTTTTCATGATTTTTTTTATAAAATTACTTATAAAGTTCTTAAGTAAAATATAAAATAGCAGTTTATTGAAATTCAACAAACGTTAAAGTTATTTAGAAGAGGGGAATTAAAAATTAATATCCAAACCTAGATTTTTGAGAATTCCAATTAGAGGTAACGTCTGAAGTAGATAGTCCATAATTATAGATTAAAAAACTACCCATACGTATATTAGTCCCTTCTGCAGTATTAGATCGTTGCCCTAAATAGATGCTATTTCCAGTAACTGCACCAAAACTTGTATTTCTTACCAGCACATTATTCACGTAAATAGAAATTGTATTTGATGATTTTACAAAAACAACCTGACTCCAGGTAGCACTTGCTAAAGTGGTAAAATTACTTTGCCAAGACACATTTGGAGAATAATAACTTAATTGATTACTGCTATTGATTGCAATTTCAAAATTATCCCCATTAGTACTAACAATTCTCGAATATTGGCCACCAGGTGCACTAATTGGATAAATCCAAAAACTACAGGTGAAATCGGTAGACCAGGAATAATTAACATTGGCATAGTTTCCGCCAGTAAAAGTAAAATAACTAGGCGCTGTAGCAGTAAAGGCGGGACTTCCAGCTAAGGTAGCGTGATTATTAGCTCCACTAATATCAGACCATCTAGTTCCATTTCCAGGATAACTATTTGGACTACTAGCATCATAGTTAATTTGTAAACCATTTGAAATAACTCTTGGGACTGAAATCACATTAGCTACTTTTCCAAGAACAAAATTACTGGTTGTACCTGTTTTTGCAAAATTGTTTAAGACCCCGTTTCGTGCATTCGGTGTTTTGTCAATTACATTACTTATTGCCGTATTATTTCCTGCTGCTATTCCTTGATTAAAGGGATAATAAGCTACTAATCCCGTTTCCGTTCCCGCCAGTTCTGAATTCATATTGGATTGAATCTCGGATTGAGTACGAGCCACATTCCAAATACGTACTTCGTCCATAACACCGTTAAAAAACCTACCATTTGCCCAGGTACCCATACTAATAGGCACATTACCTGCAATACTAGGAAAACTATTATTGGTAACGGTATCTAATAACAACCCGTTTACATAAAATTTTAGTGTGCCCGCTGTAGAAGAATAGACCAAAGCAACGTGATACCAGGTGTTAGTATTAAAGGCATAACTAAATACATTATCATTACCACCATTGACATCAAAGCCTATATTATTTCCATGAAATTGAAAATGAACATAACCAGTAGACCAATTGTCATGGTTTAGCAAGGCTGAAAAACCACCAAGTTGATACGGTTTTAACCAAAGTTCATAAGTTAATTCATTAGTGTTCGAAGATAGCAAACTAGAATTTAATACAACTCCATCATCAATGCCGTCAAAACCCAAGCCATTACTCGTAGTGGGTACAGCTGCTATAGGGGCAACATAATTATTAGTCCCACGAAAAAAAGCATGTTGTGCATTAGCAACAACTACTGATAATAATAACAAGAGTAAAAGATATTTTTTCATTTTATGTTTTTTATTATTATTTATAATCCAAAGCGTGTTTTAAGGGTATCAAAGTTTTGAGTCACCTCTGCGGCTGATAATACTCTATCATATACCATTGTATTTCCAATATATCCAGACCAGTAATTATTGTCAAATCTAGTTCTTCCAATATTCAAAACGTCTGCATGGTTGGTACTTCCAGAAATTGTATTTTTTAATACTCCGTTTAAATAGATGGATATTGTCCCAGATCCACTAGTCACTGTAATATTATACCACCTATTTATTGTCATCACTGAAGATATTGAATACAATGCTGAATTACCATTATACCAGATGTTTAATGATGGATTAAAAGATCCTACACTTGAAGTTCCCATATAAAACCCATTATAATTACCTAATGCAAATGTCGAGAAAATACCTCTATTCCAATCTGAATAATTCAAATTATTATAAAACCAAATTGAAATAGTACAAGTAGGACTTGGAATATAAGTCGTATTAATATATTGATTTGTTCCATTAAAAGTCAATACTCCACCAGCAACAGTACTATTAAAACCAGAATTATTAACCAGCGTTCCATTGCGGTTATTTCCACTTAAATCATACCAAGTAGAACCCGTTCCTGGATAACTAGTTGGGTCACTTGCATCATAATGCAATTGCAATCCATTTGAAATAACTCTTGGGACTGAAATCACATTAGCTACCTTTCCAATAACAAAATTACTGGTTGTCCCTGTTTTAGCAAAATTGTACAAGACCCCGTTTCGTGCATTAGGGGTTTTGTCAATTGCATTACTTATTGCAGTATTATTTCCTGCTGCTATTCCTTGATTAAAGGGATAATAAGCTACTAATCCTGTTTCCGTTCCAGCCAGTTCTCTATTCATATTGGATTGAATCTCGGATTGAGTACGAGGCAAATTCCATATTCTTACATCGTCTAACGTTCCATTAAGCCCAGTATAATTATCATATCGATTTCCTATAATAAACTTTGAACCAGCTACATTACCAGGAGAAGAGGCATCACCAATCCCGTCCAGTACCCCATTAATATAAATTTGTATTTTAGCTATGGATGGATTATAGACAAATGCTAAATGGGCCCAAGTACCAATTGTAAGTGTTGAACTACTTGTAACTGATCCGGTAACATTACCTTGACCGACCAAAAAACTAACATTACCCGATCCGTTTGTTACATACATATCAAAAGGTGCCGGATAATTATTAATCGTTTGAGTTGCCATTGCACTATATCCAAAATCATTTACTTTCATCCAACCTTCAATTGTAAAACCTAAAGAAGGATTAATCACAAGAGTCGTATTTTCTACATAATCATTAACTCCATCGAAATCCAAAGCATTACTCGGAGTGGGCGGAGCTACTACCGGAGCAACATAATTATTAGTCCCACGAAAATAAGCATGTTGTGCATTAGCTACAACTGCTAATAATAGAAACGAAAGTAAAAGATATTTTTTCATTTTTATGTTTTTATTGTTATTTATAATCCAAAGCGGGTTCTAAGTGCATTAAAGTTAGTGGTAACCTCTGTAGCTAAAAGTGCTCGGTTGTAGATTAATGCATGACCTACATTTCCATTAAGAAAGGCAAACGGGTTTTGTCCATTACTACTACCATAAGAACCTATATAAAAATTATCTGTTGACGAATTTAGGTTGATACTGCTGGTACTGCTTATGTCAATTGGCGTCCCTTTTAATACTCCATCAATATATAAACTCATCATTGATGTTCGATCAATCGTCATTACTAAATTGTGAAATTTATTATCTAAATATGGTGCAATAGGCGTAGTTATTAAATAATTATTATCTGGTTGGAAAAGAGAATATATATCACCATTGTCAAAATATAAAGCATATCTTCCAACATACGCTCTGTAAGATGTTTTACCCATGATGCCTGCAAAACCCGATCCGTTATTAAATTTCACCCAACAAGACATGGTCCAACTACTTAATCCGATATTTAAATTATTACCAAAAGAGGCTACATCATCTGTACCATCAAATGCGATACTACCCCCATTTCCACTTGTAAATGTTGGTCCATTAGTCAGTGTTCCATTATATCCATTACCGCTCAAATCATTCCATGTAGTTCCAGTCCCAGAATAGCTTGCTGAATTTCCCGCATCTAAACTAAATACCAATCCATTTGAAATTAATCTTGGGACTGAAATTGCATTTGCCACTTTTCCAGTAACAAAATTAGAAATACAGGACCCATTTAATGTAAAACCGGATAAGGTGGCATTGTATGCTGTTCCTGAAGAAGTAGCACTATTTAATAAAGTAGTTATTGCGGTATTGTTTCCACAAGAAATACCTTCATTGAATTTAAAATAAGCAACTAAGCCACTTTCATTACCTGCTAACTCGTTGTTCATAGAAGCTTGAATTTGCGCGCCTGTTTTTGCCACACTCCAAATTCTTAACTCATCTAAACTAGCTGCAGGAGCCGGATCACCCCATCCCCAATTACTACGTCCAATAAAATTACTGTTCCTTACTACATTAGCAGGAACAGGGAAATTAGCAGTTCCAGACGCCACACCATTAATATAGATGGTAGCTGTACTTCCTGATAAAGTTGCTGCTAAATGGGTCCATTGATTTAAAGGAATCTGATCATTAGCAGAATATTGAGCTCCACCAACGTAAAAACCTGGTTTCCCTGAGGTCCCATAAGAAGTAGCAAATAATACATTGTTATTTCCAGCTCCATTACCAAAATCAATAATTCTACTCCAATTGGTATGGGAAGTTGGTTTAACCCAACATTCAATAGTAAAATCACCTGAAAAATAGGTTGCTGCAGGCAAAGTAGCATAATTTTGCAAACTACTGCTAAAGTTTAAACCATTGGCTTGAGAAGAGGTTACTACTGGGGCAACATAATTATTGGTCCCACGAAAAAAAGCATGTTGTGCATTAGCAACAAATACTGATAATAATAACGAAAGTAAAAGATATTTTTTCATATTATTTATTTTAAAGTCCAAAGCGAGATCTTAAATTATTATAATTAATAAGTATTTCTGATGGCGTCAAAGTTCTATTATAAACAAGTGCTTGCGCAATATCTCCGGATAGAAAATTTCCAGCACCTCCAAAAGAGGCAATTTGTATATTTCCAATACCAGTAAAAATAGTAGCATTGGAAGAGGTGTTTTTTTGTTGTCCATTAATGTAAAGTACCCAACCGGTAGAACTGCTAAAAGTAACTGCAAGATTGTACCAAACACCTATACTAAGATTAGTGTTTTCAACAACAGTTGACCAAGCTCCGTTATGTCCCCCTTGTAAATTACCAGGATTGGAACCAGCCAACCAAAAAGCATGCATCCCATTACCTCCACTAATAATATTATTTGCATAAGAAGTGAAAGCATTAAATTTAACCCATACTTGCTTAGTATAAGCTGTTTTTGATAGTATATCGGAATCATTATAACCCCAACCAGTTCCATTGAAACGAATCGAACCATTAACATTATAAGTATAACTACCCGCTAAAGTAATGTTGTTATTATTCCCGCTTAAATCACTCCAAGTTGCCCCGGACCCAGGATAACTAGAAGCTACACTAGCATCAAGATTTAATACTAAGTTATTAGTAACTACTGGAGGTAACGCAGCAGTAGTAAAATTGACTACTGGTCCATAGCTTGTTCCTGAGCTATTTACCACAAATGACTTCGCATAATAAGTTGTTGAAGATAAAAGCCCAGTTATAGTACTGCTATAAGTGCCTGCTGCCACATTGGATTGAATAGTAGCGGAAGAATAAGTGCCAAAATTAGCATCAGTACTATAAATTACTCCAAAACTTGAAGATATCCCATTTGTTGGACTAATTACCCCTCCTAAAACTACCGTATTCGTTCCTACTGAACTTGTTGTAGTGGTTAATCCAACAGTACTAAATTTAGCTCCTAAATCGTTTAACCCTGAACCTAAATTAGTACCTCCTTCATTGCTTACTAATATTGTTGCATTAGAGTTAGAAACCATTTTCCCCTCAGCTGTTAATCCACAAACGAAAATAGAAGTGGTTGAAGAAATACTGCTACAATTTCCATCAGAAACTTGTACCGAATAGGCTCCAGCTGTTGTAGGAGTATAAGTAGAACTAGTTGCGCCAGAAATAGCGACATTGTCTTTGTACCAAACATAGGAAGCTAATCCTGAAGTTGTGGTTAATGTTGTTTTATTTATACATGCATCCCCATTGACTGTAACATTGGCAGTTGGACTCGAATTAACAGACGTTGTTATGGTATTTGAATACAAACTAGTTCCAGCAAAACGACTATTAAATGCACCATAATTTGCTGTAACTTCAGAGGAAGATAGAGCTCTATTGTACATATTTATCATTGAGTAGTCTCCATATACTCCATCTGCCATATCCCATCGGTGTCCAATAAAATAACCTGTAGAACTTTGTCTTAAAGTTAAATTTGTAGTACTCGAAGCAATTAATGCCCCATTTCTGTACAATGATAAAATAGATCCATTGTAGGTCGCAATGATTTGAGTCCAACTATTTAAATCGCTTGAATAATTGGTTGAAGGATGTGCTGGAGTTGCCCAAGCACCCATTGCTGCTGCATACCTATAACTATTGTTTGGTATTCCTCCCCAAGCTCTAGCATTATAGGTTAAAGCAATATTTACGGTACCTCCAGACACTTTTTCGGAAAAAAGACATGGGGCATAATTTGTATTTCCTGCAACTGTCGGATCATAATCTCCAAGAGTTCCAACAGGTTTCACCCACACCTCAACCGAGAATGAATTTAAATTTGAAAATCCTGTTGAAGAAGAAGCCCAGCCTCCAGTGCTTACAAATCGAATTACACCACCATCACTATTTACAAAATTACCTCCTGACAAAGTAAAATTGGGAACTGTATTTCCGGTAATCAAATTGTTCCAAGTATTTCCTGTGCCTTGATAACTACTAGGATTAGCTGCATCTAAATTCAAAATCAAACCATTAGAAGTAATAGTGCCCGTTGGTCCGTCATTGACAGCAACTTTAATTCCATCATTATTACTTAATGTTGTTGTAGAGTAGGTAGAAGAATTGGCTCCAGCTATTGTCGTTCCATTTTTATACCATTGATAGGTAGGAGAAGTAATTCCAGTAGCAGTTGCAGTAAATGTTACACTTGTTCCGGAACAAATGCTTGAACCAACAATGCTTGAGGTTATTATTACCCCTCTAACAGTTATTGTTCCAGTGGCAGTAATGTTTCCACAACCCCCTGTTAATGTTATAGTATAATTGTAGATACCACTTAATGTAGGAGTACCACTAATGGTTATACTATTATTGGAGAACGTCCCTGTAATGCCATTTGGCAAACCAGAAAAAGAAGCACCCGTTGCTCCCGTTGTGGTATAGGTGATATTGGTTATTGCGGCATTATTGTTTATGGTTTGTCCATTAGTTCCTATGGCTGATGCTAAAGATATTGAATTAGTGTTAGAAACAGTAATACTTCCTGTAATAGTAACTGAACAACCTCCTGATAAAGTAACCGTAAAGTTAAAAGTACCTGATGCACTTGGAGCTCCACTAATAGTGATCACATTATTAACCCAAGAACCCGTTACACCATTAGGAAGTCCTGAAAAAGTGACTCCTGTAGTATTAGTAGTTGTATAGGTAAGGTTAGTAATATTTGAATTTACACATACTGTTTGAGCATCGGAACCAGTTGTAGATGTCATGGAAAAGGCAGGACTTTGAAAAATTCCAATAGTTACAGAAGTAGCATAAACTGTACAGGTATTTAGTGTTGCCTGTACTCGATAATAAGTGGTAGTTGCTAAATTAGTTACAACTAAAGAGGAAGCAGTGGCTCCATTTATATCCGTGAAACTAATATTATCAGAAGAGCTTTGCCATTGCAAATCGCCAAAAGCATTTGAGGCAGTTAAGGTCGTTGAGTTTGTAGTTGAACAATGATTAGCACTCCCTAAAATTGTTCCAGCAAGGCTAGAATTACAAGCAGAATAAATAACTACATTTTCTGTTTTATCATCAGTAATTGAATTGGCTTCCGTTCCAGTTGAGAAAGTTTGGGTATTGTCTGTTAAATAGTTTTCAGAATACGTAGTATTGACAGTTTGAGCAGTGGCTACTACTGTAAGAATATTTTCTTCTCCATTGGACATATTACCCACATTCCATGTATAGTTAGATCCAGTACCTGTTAAAGTTCCTTTAGTTACAGTTGAACTCGTATAATCCAAATGGGCTGGAAGTAAATTGCTTATTTGCACATTTTGAGCCACATTATCACTGTATACCTTCACTGAAACGGTAAAAGTAGTAGTTTCACCAGGTAATAAATATTTTCTGCTTGCGATAGTTTTTACCACTACCTCTGGGTTACAATCAAAAACCGTTTTAACTGCAGTTGAGAAGTTACATAATCCATTTGAAACTTCTACATTATAATCCCCGATACTAGTTGGAGTATACGTATTAGTTATTTCATTTGGGATTACAATACCGTTTTTATACCATATATAGGAGTTAAATCCGGTAGGCGCGCTTAAGGTAGTATTAGGTAAACAGCCATTACCATTGGTTTGTACATTGATGGTAGGTTTACTACCAAAACCGGAGAAATAACCCGCAACACCTGCCGCACCTTGAACACCTAAGTAGGCTACAGCCACCGGACCGTTGGCTTGAACAGATACATCACCAGTAAGGCCTGGAATATAATAGGTTACCCAATCCGTAGTTCCAGAAATTGTTTTTCTATTTGAATTTAAAGTAGCAATAGGTACAGTAGTAATTCCCCCAACACCATGTTTTACAATTATATTATTGGTAGTGATGGCTGAAGAGGCTACTAGCATTATTGCTGCTGAAGTTAAATCAGAATTAATACCACCCCTTTTTTGGATATCCGGAATTCTGTTTACCCCGCCATCAAGTAGACAATTTAGTGGCGCACATTGAAAGGCGTCTAACGTAGGCGGTGCCGTAGTATTATCAGCGCTGATACATTGAAAAGCATAGGCGTCTTTTGTTGTTCTCACATACATGTTGGCGCCATTATAATCTCCTACATTACCAGATACTGAATATTTGGATGACGGAATTTTGAACCATTGTCCATTATTTAAAGTCGCAATAGGAGTAACTTCGTTATTGACAAATATTTGAGTATTATTTTGTGTCGCAATAATTACTGGAAATTCAGCAAAATCTCGTCCAGTACCCCTAACAAATGCATATTCTTTTCCTAGACCAGTAGTGGGAGATAATTGTGTCATAGATATGTCCTGATTTCCCGTTAATGATATAGCCATATGACCCTGATTAACCGCAATTTTCTTATCGGAACTAATAGTAGCGCCAGACCAACCATTGTTATTTGGGCTAATGTCAGATTCAGGTATTGCTTCAAGTACAAATGTTTCACCAGAATTTAAGGTAATGTTTATAATATCATCTGTAATGCTATTTACACCAGATGTATTGCCATTTCTTGTAAAGGTACATGCAGGATTATAGCCATAAATACTAATGTGAGTATTATCCTCAGTAGCCATTATACCTATCACAGAATTTACAAGTGAAAAATAAGCAAAAGGGGTTTCAAATGGGACACCAACCCATCGGAAGTCGGTTCCTAAGCCCGCTTCACCAGTAGACACCAAAGAACTTGCTTGATTTAAACTGGCAGATCTCCAATTGACATAAAACTTTTTACCGCTAGGAGCTTCAAAACGAAAACCTGCAGTAGTTAATACAATTCCAGCATTAGCTGCTGTTACCAAAGAAGTGTTGTTGTTCCCTCCTTCCGTTTGACCTGCTGTACCAAGAGGCGGAGTGTATGTGCCTGGAACTGAATTTGATATTGAAATTGTTGCAGTAGGTGTAGTACTAGTACCTTGATACACGTTTACATCAAATGCAGTAGATTCCGGTGTGGATAAATAAATGGTTTGACCATCAACAAGAATTGTCCTTTGCCTTAGTGGAGGTAAATAATGTTTACTGCTAAGTTGAGCGTTTACTGAGAGCGAACTTAAAAACAGAAAAAAAAATAGAACTTTATATAAAGTAAAAAGTTTAAAATTAACTACAGTATTTCGATCATTTGAAATGAAAACTTTAGGTGTAAAAAAATAGTGTGTGTGTTTTTTCATTCAAATTGATTTATAAACCAAATCGTCCTCTTTGGACATTAAAAACTTGTTGAATTTCAGCATCGGACAACACTCTGTTGTATACTAATACCTGATAAATCTGACCACTTGGTCCCCAACCCTCTGATCCAGTAATTCTCATTCCTACTCTTGCATCCGTTGTACCCGTATTTATTGAATAAGAAACACCTAAACCTTGCGACACTCCATTTATCCAAAATTTATGTAATGTACCCGTATTTGAGTAGGTCGTAGCAAAACAATAATTGGTAGCAGTAGAAACATTTACACCACCCTGCGTTGGACATGGTCCCCAAATGTGTGTACTAATTTGGTTATTTACAAATGCTAA
>CALPNL020000045.1 GCA_943324925.2 Chitinophaga pinensis
TAACGAGTATTGGTGAGGCTAAAGTAGAATATGGAAATCCTATTATCGAGGTTAAAATCGATAAAGAAGGAAAAAAATTACATATTATCGATCAGGGTATTGGAATGACTTCTGATGAAGTTGAAAAATACATCAACCAATTGGCCTTTTCTGGAGCAGAAGAGTTTTTGGATAAATATAAAGATTCTGCCAAAGATTCAGGTATTATTGGACATTTTGGCCTTGGATTTTATTCTGCATTTATGGTAGCTTCCAAAGTGGAAATTATCACTAAATCTTATAAAGACGAGCCAGCGGCACATTGGACCTGTGACGGAAGTCCGGAATTTACATTAGATCCAAGTGATAAAACCACTCGAGGAACTGAAATCATCTTACACATCGCTGAAGATTCTTTGGAATTTTTAGAAGATTTCAAAATCAATGAATTGTTGAATAAATACAACAAGTTTATGCCGATTCCAATTAAATTTGGAACGAAAACAGAAAAAATCGAGCAGAAAAAAGGCGAATCTGTAGCTGAGGAAGACAAAGATAACCTATTTAAAGAAGTGGAAGTTGATAATATTATCAATAATACAAACCCTGCTTGGACCAAACAGCCAACAGAATTATCTGATGAAGATTACAACAGCTTCTATCGCGAGGTTTACCCAATGCAATTTGAGGAACCATTATTTCACATTCATTTAAATGTAGACTATCCATTCAATTTGACTGGAATTCTATACTTCCCTAAATTAGGCTCCGACTTACAAATTCAAAAAGACAAGATCCAATTGTATCAAAATCAGGTTTATGTAACTGATAATGTGGAGGGTATTGTTCCTGAATTTTTAACGATGTTAAAAGGGGTAATTGACTCTCCAGATATTCCATTAAATGTTTCTCGTTCTAGCCTTCAAGCCGATGGCGCCGTCAAGAAAATTTCGAACTATATTACTAGAAAAGTAGCTGATAAATTGAAATCGTTATTTACAGAAAATAGAGAAGATTTCGAGAAAAAATGGAATGACATTAAAATCGTTTTGGAATATGGAATGCTTTCTGAAGATAAATTCTATGAAAAAGCAGGTGCTTTTACATTATATCCAACAGTTGATGATACCTATTTTACATTAGAAGAATTAAAAGAAAAATTAGCACCAAATCAAACTGATAAAGACGGGAAATTAGTTGTTTTATATGCATCAAATAAAGAAGCGCAACACAGCTATATTCAAATTGCAAAAAATAAAGGATACGAGGTTTTATTACTTGATTCCCCAATTATCTCGCATTTGATTCAAAAAATTGAAAGCGATAATAACACGATGACTTTTGTACGTGTGGATTCTGATCCAATTGATAAATTAATCAAGAAGGAAGAAACTTCGATTTCTAAGTTATCTGATGAGGAAAAAGAGAAGCTAAAAACAGTCTTAGAAGGATTTGTTCCAAAGCAAAAATATTCAGTTCAAATGGAGGCTTTAGATAGTAATGAAGCGCCATTTATTATCACTCAACCAGAGTTTATGAGAAGAATGAAAGAAATGAGTCAAACTGGTGGTGGCGGAATGTTTGGAATGGGGAATATGCCTGAAATGTATAATTTGGTTGTCAATACCAATTCTGAATTGGCATCCAATATACTGAATTCTAGCGATACTGCAAATCAAGAAAACTTGGTAAAACAGGCGTTAGATCTAGCAAAACTATCTCAAAACTTATTAAAAGGGGAAGAACTTACGGCTTTCGTAAAACGTAGTTTTGAATTGATTAAATAAGCCATTTTAAATCAAAAAAAGACCTGTAAATTACAGGTCTTTTTTGTTTTATTGCAATCCGTTTTGATCAATAAGGTACATTAAAGCAGCCATTGTAGCGGCTCCTAATTCTAATTCTCTCTTATTTACTCCGTCAAATTTATCGTTTGCAGCATGATGGTAATCAAAATAACGTTGAGAATCAGGATGCAATCCTGCCTTAATTATTTTAGCTGAGGTAATAGGTTCTATGTCGGCACCAGAATGTCCTTTAGTGAAACTATGAATTAAGTAGGGTTCAAAAAGACCTTTCCATGTTTGAATTTTAGTCAAATTTGCCTGATCGGTGTCAAATGAAAATCCTCTAGGCGTAAATCCTCCAGAATCACTTTCTAATGCGAAAATATGGTTTTCATTATTGGCTTTTGAGAGTTCTTCGTATTTTTTACCTCCACGACCTCCGTTTTCTTCATTCATAAATAAAACCGCGCGGATCGTATTTTTAGGCTTGTAACCTATGTTCTTAAAAATATTTAAAACCTCCATACTTTGCACTACTCCTGCCCCATCATCCTGAGAACCATCGGCTAAATCCCAAGAATCTAAATGACCTCCAACAACCATAATTCTATCAGGGTACACACTTCCTTTGATTTCGCCTATAACATTATAGGATAAAACATCCTCGAATTGCTCACAAGATTGCTTCAAATAGAATTTCAAATTAGGATTTGCTTTAAGCGATTTACTTAATAATTCCGCCGCGTTAGTACTTATTGCAGCTGCAGGTATGTATTGGTCTTTTGGAAGATCACCATAACTTTGCGCTCCAGTGTGAGGAAAATCATCCAATCTCATATTCATGGAGCGAACGATAGTGGCAACAGCACCAAACTTTGAAGCTTCTTTTGCGCCGCCAAATCTTTGATCAACACAACCCCCATAAGAAGTAAATGTTTCTATATTATCTGGCTGCATCGGACGATTGAAAAATACGATTTTACCTTTAATTTTATCTTCGCCTAATTCAGCTATTTCTTTGATGGAATGCACTTCAATAACGGCAGCAGTAAGTCCATTTTTAGGGGTTGCCACCGAACCTCCTAAAGCACAAACAGGAATAGAAATTTTGGATTTGTTATCTAGGATATAAGCGACTTCCTTTTCGCCTCGAACCCACTTTGGAACCATTACCTCTTGAAGATAAACTCGGTCTAAACCCAGCGTCTCTAGTTGTGCTTTGGTATATTCGACGCCTTTTTGAGCTCCTAATGAACCCGATAAACGAGCCCCAACTTTATTTGACAAATCGTCTAGCCATGAATAACATTTGGAATTGGTTAAAGCTACTTTGTAGATTTCTTTGAACTTAATTTCATCGGTATTTTGCGCAAAGGAAACTATCGAAAAAAGCAAAAAGAAGTGACGTATATTTTTCATAATCCTAAATTTTATTTCGTAAAAATAGGATTTTAAAGTAATTAAACCAAAACTAAACTTCCAATTGCTTTAACAGTAACTGGTCTATGACAAAATTAATTCCCAATAATTCCCGTTTCCTCTTTTTTATCGTTGTTTAACAAGATAGGCGTTTCTTTAGCCAATTTATTTTTCGTTGGAATCTTATAATTTATGCTAAATCCAAACCGACGCGTATCCAATTTATTGTTAGACAATAATGGGGTGTTGAAAGCCATGAACTCAGATTGGTTGGTATTAAAAACATCATCCAAATTAATAGAAACAGACAATTGATCATTTAAAAACTTCTTAGAAAATGACAAATCGAGCGTGTTATTGAACGGTTTATTTGCAATGAAATAGTAGTAATTTCCTTTGGCAGTGATGTAACTGAAATTGGCAACAAACTTAATTTTACTTGGCAATACCATTTGTGAAATTAAATTATAAACCCAAAAACCTTTAGTTTCTATAGTTGGCAATTGATGCAATTGGTAACCCGCATACACAAAAAGAAAGTTCATTTCATCAGGATTGACATTCATTTTCAAGGTTTCAGTTAGGCCTTTTGTAAACAACATGTATGGAATTGGTAAACCAATATTAAAATTATGAACTTTTACTTCTGGGGCGTTCTCATTGGTGTTAACCACATTATTTGAATTCAAACTCAACCTTTGTATCACTTGATTTTTAGCTGAACTCAATGAATATCCAATAAATGCGTAATCATATGCACTTAGTTTCACTTCATAATTATCATATATAGTAGGTTGCAAATTTGGATTTCCAATAGTTGTTACGTTTTGATTTTGATATGTCGTATTGTTAGGATTTAAAGCAGACGTGCTTGGCAAAGTAATTTTCTTATTGTAATTTAAGTTAAAGAAAATCGACTTGTCAAAATTATATTGTGCGCTAGCATTTGGAAAGAAACGAAACTGTTTGAAAGGAGTTAAATCATTGGTGTCGGTTTTTCCAGTAATGTTATAATCTTCTGCTCTACCACCTAAAATAAAACTCAAACTACTGAACTTAGTTTGGAATTCGAAATAACCTGCAGTAGTTTTTCTTTGGTAATCTAAGTTAATGACATTTCTATTTTGTGTTTGAAAACTCAACACTTCATACAAACTACCAAAACTCAATTTACCCTCGTCAGAAAAAGCAATAGGTTGCGAATAGTCAAACTTCAAGTTAGACAACTTTTGATCAGAGGAGTTCTCTAAATTAAAAGTAGAACCTGTTGTATTAAAAATAAAACTATTTTGATTTCGGTTGAAATTATATCTAAAATCTAATTTTTTGGTTTTGTCTGTAAATCTTTTCTGATAGGTCGCGACCGCATCTTGTCTCCACCCTTTAGAATCGGATTGGTCTTGGGAAGAAAAACCAGGACCGTTAGTTAAAGTTGCATTCCCATTATTATTATGATTTAGATCATAGTTTAGCAACAATCGGTCTTTTTTAAAATCAAATGTCAACGCCGATTTTAAAAAATTACTTCTACCTGTTCTGTCAGTTGCCGTAGAAGTAATTACGGTTTGGCCTCCGTTTTCTTCTTTATATAATGTCGCCCAAACTGCATTTTCTCTGTAGTTTTGGCCCATATTTAGTTGCCACCCGAAGTATTTGTTTTTAGCATTCAATAAAACACTGTTGTTAACTCTCCATCTTAAATGGTCATAGTTAGTCACGTTAACACTATTGGTATAGGTTGCACTCAAAAAATTCTTTGCGTTTTTATTGGTAATAATATTTAAAATGGCGCCACCGGAAGTTGCCGGAAATTCAGCGCCTGGTTGTGTAATAATTTCAATTTTTTCAATTGCATTAGCTGGCATTCCTTCCAAAAACCCATTCAATTCATTTGAAGAAATATTTAAAGGTCTACCGTCCATAAATACATCCAGTTGCTTCCCTTGATACATCATCCCAGCAATATCTGAAGCAATTAATCCAGGGAGTTTTTTCAACCCTTCTAGAACCGAACCGGAATTTAAACTAGGCTGATTAGCAAAATCAAAAATGGTACGATCCGCTCTTTGCTCAATTGCTTTTTTACTTTTAATAATGGTAACTTCTTTGAGTTCTTCGACTTTCTTGTTAGTTTCTTGAGCAGAAGTAGAAAGTAGGGCGCCTAATAAAAAGGCTTGTAAAAAATAAATTTTTTTCATTGTTTAATTTCGTTTTATTGCAAAACGAATAAAAATTGTTTTTGTTACGATAATATTTCTTCAAATTATTATCAAATAAAAAAGGATTTGCAAAAATACAAATCCTTTTAATAAAATAGTGTTAATTATTATTAATGACCGCCTGAAACTGGTTTATCAAAATCAATGCCTTGGTTTTTCAATATTCCACTTACTTTCCATGCATAAAATGCCAAATAAGCAAAACATAAAACCCCAATAATATAGCTGCTTTGTATACCAATACTTTCAGAAATAATACCTTGAATCCAGCTTACAATTCCACCACCCATAATCATCATAATCAAGAAACTACTTCCTTGACTGGTATTTTTTCCTAATCCACTAATTGCTAATGTAAAGATACATGGCCATAAAGTACTACAGAATAAACCTACACTTGTAAACGCGTAAACACTGGTCATTCCTGATGTTGTCATTCCAATTCCTAAAGCTACAATTCCCAAGATAGAAAATATAAGTAACATTCTAGCTGGATTTCCTTTACTTAATATATCGGCAGCTATCAATACTAAAATGATTAAACCGTAAACGTAAAATGGCGTTAAGTCGTGTTTTGCAATGGCATTTACTAATAAAAATACTCCAAAAGCCAAATACGGTGCTAAGAATTTGAATACCTTTTGTAAGTTCATATCATTGGTAAAAGCACCAACTGCTCCTGTCCAACGACCAATCATTAAACTCGCCCAATACAATGAAATATAGGGAGCAATATCTTGTGTCAAGAAACCTAATTTTGATTCCATGTAAGCTGGTAGATTACTTGCGGTAGAAACTTCAACTCCTACATAAACGAAAATTGCGATCATCCCCATGATTAATTGAGGGTATTTTAAAGCGGAGCTTCGAGAAGAATTTACCTCATTTTCCACTTCAACTACGGCTTCTGGTTTATCTGGAATAGAAGAGAACTTCAATAAAATAGCAACTAGTAAAAATGCCAAACCTAAAACTAAGTATGGAATTTTTACACTCTCTATACTCATTTCAGTATCCGCTCCGGCAGCACTTGATCCAAAAATGGCAAAACTAACTACCAATGGTCCAATGGTGGTTCCAAAATTATTAATCCCCCCCGCCAATGTTAATCTTTGAGAACCAGTTGTAATTGGCCCCATGGCAATTGCTAGTGGATTTGCGACGGTTTGCTGAAGCGAAAATCCTAATGCCACAATGAATAAACCAGACAACATTAATGTAAATGAACCCGTATTTGCAGCTGGATAAAACAATAAAGTCCCTAATGCAGATATTCCTAATCCTAGTGCAAGACCATTTTTATATCCTATTTTGTTTACAATATCTTCTTTTATCAAAAGTGAAATTCCCATGTAGATAAGGGATCCTACAGTGTATGCAATATAAAATGCCAATGAAACTAACTGGCTTTGACCTTGAGTTAAATCAAAGGCTTTTTTAAACACTGGAATAAGGATGTCGTTACTGGCAGCAACAAAACCCCAAAAGAAAAAAACGGTTACTAAGGGAATAAACTGTCCCCATTTGGTTTGAACATTTTGTGAATTCATAAAGTTGGTTTAAAAGTTGGTTAAATATATTGTAGTTAATTATTAATGACAATTATAAATTTATTGAAAGCCAAAACTAAATACTAATATTCGCTAAATATACATTTATAAAAAAAGATTATAAAATAATTATCTGATAAATTTATTAACGAAATCGATTTCTGAATTTTTGAGGTAATTAAATCTAACTTATTTTCCGTCTACAAAGTCTTGTAAATACTGGAATCTTTTGGTTAGTTTTCCGTTTTCGGTCATTTTAGCTCTTTGAAGAATTCCGTCTTTATCGCCATTGAAAAAAGCGGGGATTACATGTTTCATAAACATTTCTCCAAAACCTTCACTTGCATCTTTGGGTAATTCGCAAGGTAAATTATCTACTGACATCACTACAATTGCGGCTGGATGAAACACATCTACTTCTTTATGTTCACTGGGTAAATATCCAAATAGGGGTTCTGCGATAGTTGATGCTTTAATAGTACAAGCAATAGGACCATTGACATCACAAGAAATATCGGCCACGACTTTAATCTTACAATTATTGGCTTGAAGCATTTCTTGAGTTAATATATATGGAGCATCATTCCCATAAAAATGACCTGCAATAAAAATATCGGAAACTTTCGTAAATCTCTCAAAATCAGTGGTATATTCTGCCGGATTAGTGTAAAAATCATTTTTACCTACTACTTTTCCGTCTTTACGCTTGTTATAATCCAATACATCAATTTGAACATACACTGGTTCTGAATATTTTTTTGACAGAAAATTTTCTACAGAAACCTCTTTCATTTTCATAGCGTCTAAAATTTCTTTAGCGCCATTTCCTACTTTTCCACAACCCGTTAATACCACTTTTATAGGAGGTAATACTTGTCTTTTTAATTTGGTTACTAATTCCTCTTTTCCTGAAAGAGTTTCCGCTTTTGGAATTGAAAACAATCCAAACTTAATTCCGAATGCTCTAAAAGCGTTGTACGTTCCTACAATTCCAGCATATCTTCCGAAACCAATCAGCCGATTAAAATTAGTGTCAACGATAGTTTCATGATCATAAAAATCAATATTTTTTTCGAGGATTGCTTGAAGTAGCTTTCTATTGTAAGGTTGTTTTTTTATAGTATGGGAAAAAAAGAAATACTTTTTATTTGGAATTAATGACTCTACTGGAACTTCTTTAACTCCAAATAAAACATCACAATCGCTTAGATCATTAGAAACATTTATACCTACGCTAGAATATTGTTCATCCGAAAAAACTCTAATTTCGGAACATTCAACTTCAATTTCAGCTTTTGGAAACTGATTTTTCAATTGGATCAATTCTTCAGGAGAAAAAACAACTCTTCTATCTGGGGGATTCTTTCTTTCTTTTATGATTCCAAATTTCATTCTGTAATTTCTTTAATTTTCATTCAAAAGTAAGCTTAAGTGAATGGATGTCAAAATTTATTTTAATAAAAATAATTTCCTTTATAATTGAAAAACAACCCCTTATATTTTGGTATAATAAATTTAAGTTAGCATACATAAATTAGAGTTTGAAAATACGTTTCTTTCCTATACATTTGTTCTTTCCCTTAACCGATGACACATAAAACGCCAATAATTTACTTTAAGCTTTTTTTTATCTTTTTCCTTTGTTTATCTTGTAAAGGCAACGATAAAAACAATCCTGAATCATTAATTTCTTCAATAGAAATGACTCCTACAGATTCTATTTTTCCAAAATTGTCTGAATCCTATATCTATTCTAAAAAGAATAAAATTGAGCATTTTTTTAATAAAAATTGGCCTTCTAAAAATAATAATATTAGCTTTTTAGTAGCAAAAGATGGACAAATAATATATGAGAATTACTCTGGCTTTGGGGATTTAAGAAAGAAAACACCCATTACAAACGAAACACCCATTCACATAGCATCGGTTAGTAAAGTCATTACGGCAACTGCCATTTTAAAATTGATTAATGCTGGTAAAATTGATTTAGATCAAAAAGTAACTTCCCTTTTAAAAGGATTTCCCTATCCCGAAGTTACTATCAAAAATTTACTGAGTCATAGAAGTGGTATGCGTAATTATGCCTACTTTACAGATGATAGAAAAATTTGGGACAATCATAAAATTATGAGTAATCAAGACATTTTGAATATAATGATTACTAAGAAAATAGGTTTGGAAAGCAAAACCAACACTCGATTTCAATATTGCAATACCAATTATGCTATGTTAGCTTTGATCATTGAAAAGGTCACAGGAAAAAGTTATCCAGAGGCCATGAAATCAATGATATTTGAACCATTAGGAATGAAACATACATTTGTTTTTGATTATAAAAAAGAAAAAACCGTAATTACTCCTTCTTATAGAGTGAATGGAATGCAAATAGCATTTGATTTTTTAGACGCCATTTACGGGGATAAAAACATTTTTTCCACTCCACAAGACTTATTGCTTTTTGACATGGCTAGGAATTCAAAATATTTTTTAACACCTGAATTGCGAAACCAAATTTACCAAGGGTATAGCAATGAACATAAAGGTCAAAAAAATTATGGTTTGGGTATTCGTATGATCAACTTTGAAACGGGGCAAAATTTCTATTTTCACAACGGCTGGTGGCACGGAAACATGTCATCTTATGTGACTTTGATTAAAGAGAATATTACTATAATTGCACTAACCAACAAATCGATGAAAAGCGTTTATAACATTCGAAAATTAGCGCCATTATTTGGAGACTATCCTTTTAAATTGGAGGATGAGTTGGAGGAGTAATATAATTACAGTTTGATCATGGAACAAGAGTCAAGTTTCACTCGAATTTAAAAGTCTTTCCACTTTTTATCTATAATCTTGATCTTGAATCAAAAATCTAAATTCATAAATCAATAAGTGGTATATTTGCAACTCTATTTGGGGTCGACTGGTTTTGACAGCAAGTCGAATTGAAAAGTAAGCACGTCGAGAACTGGGACAATTCTCGTAAATAAAAGGTTTCAAAACACATACACGGCGAAGGAAACTACGCTCTTGCTGCATAATCTGAATTATAGTAAGATTAGCCTCGTCCTACAAGGTAGGAAAGCAGGATTCACCACGAAAGCTTTGGTTTATGGCGGTCGATAAAGGTGAATCGTAAATTTAAACCTAGATTTTCATGAGCTTCGGGTGGATTTCGAAAATAAAGAAGATAAGTGTTGTGCGACTGTTTCTGGTCAAACACAATATCGAAAACTCAATCAGAAAATAAGCGTGTAGAAAGCTCTTTAGTTGCTTGTTTGGACCCGGGTTCGATTCCCGGCGATTCCACATAAAAAAAGACAAACTTATTAGTTTGTCTTTTTTTTGGTTTATTTTTAAAAATAATCAAATTACATTGAGCGGGGAATTTAAAATATTTTATTGGTATTTAACCAATTCAGGTTTTGATATTTCAAAATTTTCTAAGCCAAAATCAGAAGTATTAATAGCATTTGTTTTATAAATTGGTCCTCCATCAATGGGTAAATTAGGGTAATAGGAAAAGGAAAATTGAAACGATTTAAAAACCAAGTAATCATTACTAATAATAACACCAAACCCTATTTGTGAATACAATTTACTTGAAAATAAACCATGATTGTCATCACCAATTAATCCAACTGTATACCTAAAATAGGGATTTAATCTAAACCCCGTAATTTTCCATGGAGAATATCCTTGTGTTTGAAAATTAAACAACAATTTTTTAGTTCCAAATATAGATTGACTGTTGAATCCATTAATTCCGGTATCTCCGTTAAGTGTAATTTTATCAGAAATTGCGTTGGGTCTATTCATGCCAATAACGAATTCGGGATTAAAAAATTGTCGGAATTTCCAGGCACCAATTTCTTCTAAATTTGTAAAATAAATGGCTTTCAATACGGCAGCACTTTCTTCAAAATTTCCGTTATTATAGAAAGTACCATATTCAAAATGGGTTCCTAAATAGCCAAAATTAAATAAATTACCAAGCGCAGCTTTTCCTCCAAAATAAGCCCGATTTACTTTGTTTTTATTTTGACTTCCCCCAGTCAAGGAATAATAAAATCCAGTGGCTATATCTTCAACAATATTAAAGTTAAAAATATATTTATCTTGAATGTAACTTCTAGAAGAGATGCCAATTCCAATCAAATACAAATTTTCGTTGGAATAAATTCCAAGATTATTTAACTCAATAAATGGATTTTCTACAAAATTTTTATTGTAAAATCTTGCGGTAGTGAAAAAATTTGTACTTCTTTGATATTCCGAATTTCCTTTAAAAATTTGAATCGAATGCCCAGCCCAATAATCATTAAAATTAGCTTTGTACTTTTTAAATTCGAAGGTTTCCATGGGTGTTATAGTGATTTGACTTCCATAAACTTGACTCATTGAAAATCCCCCAGCCCATTTTGTAAATGTTGAATAAAAAGGCCGTTCAGCACTAAATAATTTCGTGTAGTTTTGGTCAAAATCAATACCATACGCAAGTGTAGTTTTGATAAAGGTGTTTTTTATGTTTGGAATAGTATAACTGGTACTGTAACCGTCATGAATTCCTGTAAAATTTTTGGAATACGAATTAAAAAATTCGTGCCCTAGTCCAAAAAAGTTTTTTTCTTTTAATGAGAAAGTTGAATTTGTATTTGATAAATTAAATTGAGGGACGGCACTCCAGGAATCTAATATTCGTATGGAAATATCCACTGAGTCTTTAGAAACTAATTTTGTATTTAATAACAATTCGCTTATGTACCCTTGACTTCTAATTAAACGTGCCGATTCTTTAACTAGCAGTGAATCTAAGGGTTGGTTTTCCTTTATTAAAAGTAAATTTTTAATGGCTAATTTTTTCGTTTTTATATGAAGGGAATTTCCTGCTCTAAGAAAGATATTCTTTGGCGTTTCAGTACTGTCGTTAACCGAATAACCAAATGGATCAAAGGAATTTATGGTTATATTTCGAATTATTTTACCTTCA
>CALPNL020000046.1 GCA_943324925.2 Chitinophaga pinensis
CTTGGGGTCTTTAGTAAAATAATAGGCTAAGGCCAATGATAATGAAGCATCTTCAACCTTATCAATTTCTTGTGAATCGGAAATATCATAGTAGGTAGGATTTCGAAGTCCATCCTTTTTTATATAAGGTAATCCATCAGGTTTAGTTGGATCTGGCCACCAATAAGGACCCGTACTCATATAATCGTGTTTGTCACCGCTTGGAGGAGATTGCTTCTTATTCATAACTGAATAAACAATTTCTTCTTTAACCAATTTATCGGCTTTTTTTAGTAACAATTTTATAGCTACTACTTTCTCTTTATCATTAGATAAAATCAATTTGTAATTGTTAAAAAGGGCCTTGCCGTCTATTGAAATTGTTCTTGGAATCCCAGAATCTAATTTGCCTTGAGCAAAAAAAGAGGTGAAAATCCCAAAAAATAGTAGTGAAAAAAGAATCTTTTTAGCTTTATTCATTATTGTTTATTATTATTGATTTATATTATCTTATAGAACATCCATTATTAGTCACCTGAATTTTTCCAATCCAAGGTGTCTCCTTTAAGTCTTCTTAATGCTTCAGCCTCGGTTTTTATTCCTTTGTCCCCTTGATCTTGCATCCACTTTTTTAATTCAGATAACAGTTTTATCTTAACAGCTGAAAGTTTAGAATCGTCAGCCAAGTTGTCTAATTCATAAACGTCTTTTTTGATATTATACAACTCAAATTCTGGTCGGTTACGATATAATTTAGCGTGTTCGGCTTGTTTTGGAGTGACATTAGTAGCCTTTAACCAACTGTTATATAATTTATTTTTTGGTTGAGAACCAGAAGATAAAAAGGGTTCTTTGAATTGCAAATTCCATATTAATTTATAATCGTGATCTTGAATAGAACGAACTGGGTAATTATCGGAACCATTTTTTATACCTCTTGTGGTATGAACTCCAAATACATAATCACGAACTTCTTTTGGTTTTCCATTAAATGAAGCGAAAAAACTCTTTCCATCCAATTTCATTGTACCTTCTTTATTTCCTCTCAATGTCTCAGGATTTCCACCTGCAGCTTCAAAAAGTGTAGGAACCACATCAATATATTGAGTTAATATGCCCGTTCTTGTATTGGGTTGAATTACTTTTGGCCAACGAGCGATAAAAGCCGCTTTTAACCCCATATTATAACACGTCCATTTCGCAAAAGGCATAGAACTTCCATGCTCACTAGCAAATAGAAATAGCGTATTCTCTTTTGTTATTTGATTTTCAACCATTCTAGTGCATGTCCCCACAAGACTATCCATATAGGTGATCTCAGCATAGTATTTAACTAATTCCGAACGTGTTTCTTTGGTGTCAACCATATAGGGTGCTACATTAATTTTATTAGCATCGTACTTTTTAACATCTCCTCTAGTCCATGGTCCATGAGGTTGATTGGATGCAACGATTAATAAATAAGGTTTTGAAGTGTCCTTATTAATCCATTTTTCAGCATCGGCAAGCTCCACGTCTTTACCAGTTCCATTATCACTATTTCTACCACCTAAATATTCAAAAGGGAAATTGGCCATAGGAGCATAATGTTGTTTACCAATTAGGGCAACTCGGTAACCTAATTTTTTAAAATGCTGCACAACAGAAATTACATTATCATATACTTGCGCGTGATTAGGGTAACTACCATTTTTTACAGGAAACAATCCGGTGTACAAACTTTGACGAGTTGGTCCACACATTGCTGTGGCATTATTCATATTGTCAAATGTTAACCCTTCTTTAGCTAATTTAGCTAAATTAGGAGTACGAACATCTTTATTACCATAAGGTTCACAATCAATTGAAGTCATATCATCGGCAATAAAAAACAAAATATTAGGTTTGGCAACCGATTCTTTTACTGCATTATTTATTATTAATTTCTGATTAGTATACGATGCGATTAGCGTTTTATTTATATCCGTTTTCTCAGCAATAGAAGAAGTTAAATCACCATCTATCGTTTCTGAATTAAAATTTACTAGTTGTCTATGCCTTTCAAAAGTAGCATTCGTTAGTTTCAAAGTGAATGCAGAAATAACTGCTAAACCTGATAAACCCAAAAATAGAACTATTTTATTTTTCATTTTTTTTATTATTGTATATTATTTATTCTCTTGTATTTCCCAAACATTAAAATTTCTATAAGCAAAATGAGTCCATTGCATTTGACGGAAACCAATTTTTCCGTCTTCCAACATTTTGCCATATTTTATACCGTCATCAGTCCAATCAATTACTTTTCTATTGTCTATGTAAAGTAAAATTTTACCTCCACTTTTGACTAATTTCATTTTATGAATCGCAGTTGATTGAACAGGAATTCCGATTTCTCCCGTTTGAACTAAATTGAAACCTTTATTTTTTCTCAAATTAGCTGTTTCCCGATTTGGATTGTCACGACCATTTGCATAATAGGAAATATGATAGTCGTTCATAGCTCCTTTAGTATAATCCGTAAATATTCCTGATGTTCTTTTTGGCATTGAAGAGTCAAATATGCTTTCCCCGTTACGACCTTTAGCACAGAAAAAAACAATACATAAACCAGCATCAATCGCTTGATTTTGGGCCTCCCACTCGGCAATAAAATTACCAGGAAAATCTTCTGGACACCAAAATACGTGATGGCCTTCTTCATTTGGTGAATAGATGTTCAACCAATTGTTATGAAATTCAATTTTAGCTGGTCCTTCCAATACCCAATTTTTAACAGATTCAGAGGTGGATAACGAATTTGTATAAATCAATTTTCCTTTATTCAACTCTTGTGAAAAGTCAGTGAATGGTATTAATAATAGTAAAAAATAGTATGTTTTATAAATTCTCCTCATTATTTTACCATTTGATTTTATATTCAATAACAATATTAAACAAAGGTTTTTTACTAAGATTTTTAGTAACGTGAACCATAGGTTCTGCATATTTAACAGTATTTGCGACCTGCATTCCAGTTCCTGGTTTTCCATTTGGATGGATTCTTGGATCGGTGAGTTGCACATCGTTTAATCGAACTACAACTCGTTGCGCATGACTATGTAACTCTCTTGTGTCTCCTGGATTTAAATGTTCTTCAAAAACTCTAAATTCATTATCCTCGTAAACCACTATATTTTTTGTGGGTTCTACCCACTCACTTGGTTTTGCTAAATCTGGATGATTTTTTTTTAATGCTATTTCAAAATAAGACCCTTTTGGCACTTCATAGAATTCATTTTCCTTGAAAACTGCAATTTCACCTCGCTTAATGTTAATTACTCCACGACTACTTTTAAATTTAATAATATCCAAAGCAGCGATTATTCTAGTACCTATATTTGAAGTATTTGACAATGAAAATAGTGCTCCATCACGCACAACCTTAAAAAATGGGTTGTCAATCGCAATGGAATCTTTATCTGAAGTACCGCTTTTATCGATAATTATGTTAATTATTGAATGACAATTTGCGATAGCTAAATTTGCCGTTAACGCAAACAAAAAAATATAAAAACACCTTATTTTCATAGTATTCAATTAATTAGAAACACATCTAAAACCTAAATGTTCCATTGAAGAATCGGCAGAACTTTTCATTCTGGCCGAAACACGATAACCACTACAATAGGACTCATTACATAAAAAAGAGCCCCCTCTCATCACTCGTTTTTCTACCAAAGGTTCATCAGGATCATAACTTTTTGTAGGGCCTTTTGGATTTATTGCCAACTTAACTTTATTAAAAACTTCATAGGAACTATTATTATATTTATCTGCACACCATTCCCAAACATTTCCCGCCATATCAAACAAACCATAACCATTTGCTAAAAATGATTTTACTGGGGCTGAGCCAATAAATCCGTCACTAATTTCATTTTTGTAAGGAAAATTACCCTGAAAATAGTTACAATGATATTTACCCTCATCTACTTTTTCATTTCCCCAAGTATATACCTTTTTAGACAATCCTCCCCTCGCCGCAAATTCCCATTCCGCTTCTGTTGGCAATCGTTTTCCTGCCCATTTACAATAAGCATTAGCATCGTCCCAACTGATATGAACCACGGGAAAATTATCTTTACCCTCAATGTTACTGTCTTTTCCTTGGGGATGTTTCCAATTGGCTCCGTGCGACCAGCTCCACCATTGACTGTAATCTTGCAAACTCACTTCACCACTCGTTGGTACAAAAATCAATGAGGCCGCTTTTAAAGTTTCCTTATCTGGTATAGGAGTATCTGGGGGCAATTGTTTTTTTAATTCTTCCCAATTTATATCTTTTTCTGCTGTGGTGACATAACCAGTGGCAGCAACGAATTTGGCAAATTGGGCATTGGTAACTTCCGTAACATCCATAAAAAAACCATTTAATTTTACTTGGTGTTTAGGAAATTCATCCTGACGCGCCTGATCATTATCCCCGCCCATACTGAAGGTACCGCCCGGGATCCAAACCATGCCTTCGTGATTTTTTAAAGTTAATTTTGATTTGCTTTTAGGTTGGATTTTTTTTACTCCATAACGACTCGGGATTTTTGCGGTACAACACGATTTAACAGTATCCTTAAATTGAATTAAATCAACTGTTTCTTTTGCCTGAACCTCAAATCCAAAAACCATGAAAAAAAGTACTATTTTATACATTTTAATTATTTTTTATCCAACTTACCCCAACCTCTTTCTTTTTCAAAATCCAATTTGGATTAAATATACTAATTTCTGAATTATTTAATTTAATATTATGTATTGAAAGTCTTTGATTGATTTCAGCCAGAACTAAAGGGTCGATATTGGTCTTCACTTCATAAAAATTATTAATAAAAGGAATTAGTCTAGATTCTATCAATGAAAAGCCTGCTACAGTAGTTTTCCCATTGGTAAAAAAATTATCTTTAATTGTAAATGTAGCATTCGAATCGGATAATTCAAAGGGAGAATCATTATTACCAATTGAATTTATGATTGTATTTCCAACTACAATTACATTTTTTGGGGCTATCGTGGGCGTTTTCACATCTTTGTTGATCACTCCTAATTTAATTACTGGACCATAAGAATTAACAACAGTATTATAAGCTACAATAGCATTATCAGAGGGATAATAACCGTTTAATGGGGAATCAACCAATCCATCCATAATAGAAATTGGAAATTTTGATTTTCCTTTTCCACCTTCGATATTCTCTAAATAATTATTAAAAACAGTATTATTAGGATTTATAATTCTAATTCCACCACTTCTATTTCTACCTGATTTTCCATTAAAATAATTTCCATAGACAAAACATTTTTGTCCATGTCTAATAACCATAGCGCCATCATTTCCATAAAAGGAATTAAATCTATAGATATTATTCCAGCTTTTATTGCTAATTATTTCAGCTTCAATTCTCTCGTCTTCAAAATAGTTGTATTCCACCAAATTAAACCCGTGAGAAAAGGAGGTAGTACTTGTTCCAACTCGAAGTTGCTCTCCACCGTTTGACGAGAAAGTTCTGTATCCAAAATAATTATGATGAATATGATGAAATGAGGAAGGAGCAACATCGCTACCTGGGACATACTCCTTTTCTTGTTTGTATTCAATTACTAATGTTGGCCCTGCATTTAATTTACCCTCAAAAGTACAATTATCGATTTCATTATGGGTACCAATTAAATTAACATAATAATTTTTTTTATCACTTTCCTCCGTTGACGAGTAATTGATAATTGCACAATTTGTTAATCGGCAATGATTTGCTTCCCCGTTTGTTTTTTTAACTTTGGATTTAAAATCAATTACATTTTGATTTGTTTCTAATGTGCAATTTCCTTCAAAAAGCAGACCTTCTACAATAAGATAATTACCACCTATAAATAATTGGGAGTTTCCAGAGAAAATAACTTTACCTGCCGATTGGGCTTTTAAAAAAATTGGATGTTCTGAAGTACCATTAATTAATGGAGTAAAATCAATTTTAACATCTGAATAATTACCCTCCTTCCAAATAATAATATCACCTGGAATAACTTTTTTTAATGCAATGTCAAAGTCGGTTTTTGTTGATACTAAATATTCAGTAGCTTTCACTTGTAGAGAAAAAACTATTAATAGATGTAAAAAAAAAATCGAATTTTTCATTTTATTATTTTACTTGAGTTGCTAAGAATTTTAGCATTTTTGATTTTAAATCTTTTGCTACCGATTTATACTCTTTAGCATCAACAACGTTTACTGTTTCGTTAGGATCTTTGTCATAGTCGTACAATTCGGCACCAACTACTAAATCAGCGCTAAAAGGTTTATCGCTTCTAAAATCGTTGGTTAACCAAATGGTGTAACGGTATCTAGTGTCTCTTAGGGAATACCCCATCACTTTTGATGAAGCATAACCTTGACGCTCTGTTTCAGATCCATTTCCACTTCTAGGGTACTGACTAATTGAAAAATCTTTAACTGATTTAGCCGATTTATTAATTATAGGCAATAAACTTTTTCCGTCTAATGTTTCAGGGATATTCACACCTGCAGCATCACATAATGTTGGGAATATATCAACAAATTCCGATGGCGAATTTGTAACTGAAGGTACATTTCCGGGAACTGAAATGATCATTGGAGTTCGAGTTGCTTGTTCAAAATTAGAGTGTTTACACCAAAGATTATGGTCACCAAGGTGCCAACCATGATCTCCCCAAAGTACAATTATAGTATTTTTTGTCAATCCTAATTCATCTAATTTATCCAATAGTTTTCCAACTTGTGCGTCAGTGTAGGATACTGCTGCGAAATAGCCATGAATTAATTCTTTTTGCTTTTCTAAAGGTAACGTTAATCCGAAATCTTTTTGATCCGTATAAGAAACTAATGGAGGGATATCCGAATATCCGCGCATTTCTCCAGAATTATGAAAAGCAACGTCTACACTATTTTTAGCTTTTTCTTGAAAAGGAGCTACTATCATGTCTTCTCTTTGGTATAAATCCCAATATTTTTTTGGAGACACAAAAGGCAAATGCGGTTTTGAAAACCCAACAGCAAAGAAAAATGGTTTAGGATCTGATTTTAATTTTTCTAAAATTTCTAGGGCTCGTGAAGCATTAGCTCCGTCATTATAGGCATTATCAGGAACATCAGCACATTCTACAGACGGCTTAACGTATTTAGAAACATAGTCGTCCAATTCTTTATCTGTCAGTCCTTTTTCCTTCCCTTCATTAGTATATTTAATTGCTAACTCTTTTGTAGCTGGCAATTGATAGGCTCCTAAAACCGGCATTCCGGTTTCTTTTGCATAATAACGCTCTTCTGTTTTAAAATAATTGTAATATGGAACACTCCAAGAAGGAGCATCCATTTTTTTATCAACACAACGGGAGTCATATATTTTTCCAATTCCTTGAGTTGAGTAACCTTGAGAAATTAAATATTGTGGTAAACTTACTATATCCGGATTGATATCACGCATTTTTGTTTTTAAGTCCCAAACTTTAGTATAATCGGGTCTTTTACCTGTCATTAAACTCGCTCTTGTAGGACCGCAAACCGCTTGTTGACAATAATTACTCATAAAAACAGTACCTAATTTTGCCAAACGATCAATGTTTGGAGTTTTAATTTGAGTATTCCCATAACAACCCAAGATCGGTTTTAAATCATCTATACCTATGAATAAAATGTTAGGCTTTGTTTTTTGCTGTGCAGAAACATTTGAAAAGAAAAGTGTAGTAAAAACTGCTATTGCTAATTTAAAAATCATGAAGTTATTTTTCATAGTACTAATTTAAAATAAAATATCGATTTTAGCATAAAGTATATTTCTAAAATCAGTTTGTTTATGAGTTATTATTGAACGATTAATTTTAATGTTTTTGAAAATTTTACAGATTGAATTTTAACAAAATAAATACCCTTATTTAAACCATTAATTTCAACATTATTGCTTTTATATAATTCAACTTGAGTTACAGTTTGCTTCTTTACTATCTGACTGTTTGTATTCACAATAGTAATTTCACTATCCTCAATATAATTATTAGGAAATTGAATATTGAAATTGTTTTTTGCTGGATTTGGATGTAGAATAACCCGTGATTCCATTTCGAAATTTTCATTTGCTAAAGCTGACAAATAGGAAGGTCCTACATCCGCTAAATTCAGTGGACGATTTGTAACTAATCCAGTAGTGTATTCTTCACAACCAACATCTTTTTGAGTTACTGTTGTAGGTCTTGGTCTTCCTGCAATATCAAATAACAATCCAGGATCATCATTAAGATTTATAATATCTAAAATCGCGGGATAACTTGCATTTGCATTGTTTACTGGACTACTAGCTGTTAAACCATAGTATCCATTTGTGTTAAGCGCTAAAAAAGGATTCGTATTGGTCATGCCGGAAGGGATAGTAATTCCAAGAGTCCCTTGATGGATGTTACCTGCCCAAGTAATCCCATTATTTGCATTTGAAAATAGGTTTCCAGAAGCTTTTCTGAAAATATTATTTGCCCAAGTATTGTTAGTTGGACCATTACCACCTAAGTCCATGTCTCCACAATTATAAAAAGTATTATGAATAAAATTAATGTTACTTAGATTCAATGTTCTTGGAGAAGCGGTAGTTGGAGGAACTAATGGAGCAACATAAACATAGGAAATAGCATCGGCTGTACTTCCAACTCCTGCATTTTCAAAATAATTATTGTAACAATAAATATTATTTGCTTCTTTCACCCTTATTCCACCAGCGTTAATAAAGAAATTGCTATAGGCAACATTGTTGTCTCCGTTTCTAAAACATAACATCGCATTTTGCTGGTTGGAAAAAGTGCAATAACGAACGATATTTTCTTGGCATTTAATAGATACGCTTTCACTATCTCCAAGTCCAGTATTATTAAAATAACAATATTCAACAATAGTTCTAGATTTATTTAAATATTCGGCGCCTAAACCTATTCTCACTGGTTCATTTCCGTTATCGCCACCCAATCCATAATAATTTTGAAAGGAGCAATAACTAATTTTATGATACCCTGGAACAGTTGAAGAAGTTGAAATTTGAATGGTACATCCTATAATTGCATCGGCAGGTTTTTTCTCCATGTTGCAATAGGTAATCTCGTTGTATTGAGTTCCAGCTTTAATTTCGATGTATTTTTTAGCATAATAATTACTAAAATTCAAGTGTGTTAATTTATTTCTACTACCATAAACTTCTATTAAATAAGCTGAACCTATATCCCCTTGAGTAAATTGAAAACCACTAAATGTGATATTATTTCCATTGATATTAATGTCTCCATATGAATTTAAAAAAACACCACCCGGAGTTTGTGCTAAAATAGAAATGTTGCTGTTATTTATATCTAAAGTTACATTGGTATAAGTTCCATTTGCAAGGACAATAATATCGCCTGAAGCCGAATTATTACAAGCCGATTGTAAGGCATTTATAGAATTTACATTAATTGTTGCTGCACTTGTCGAAACAGAACCTGCAAAATTGAATAAAACACAAGCAATTATAATTGTGAGATTTTTAATATTTAATAGGTGTTTCATATCGCAATATTATTTATTTCTTGATAAATTTAATTATTCTAGGAATGGAATTATTGATGATTTCAGCAAAGTAAATTCCTGAACTCAAACTAGTTACTTCAAAAGTAAGTTCTAAGTTATCAGAAGTGAAATTGATTGTATCTATTTGTTTAATAACAATTTGTCCAGTACTATTTACTATTGAAATAGTACAATTTTTATCAAATGGTTGATTAGCATGAATCGAAACCTGAGAACTCACCGGGTTGGGACTTAATTTCATTGAAAAACCACTGTTGTTATTTTGAAATTGATTATTATCTAATAATCGAGCTAGTCGGTCATTTAATTGTGCTAAATACAAACTAGGAATTGCCATAATTCGAGTTCCTAATGATTGAATAATTCCTATTGGCTCCGTGGTTGCATCTCCAACGCCGGTTACATCGGGACATATACAACCAATAGCCCAATTAATAGGATCACCTGGAGGATCTTGGATTACCATTCTATTGGCAGTACAATTCCAAAACATGATTTGGCCACCTGACCATCCGTGGCCGCTTCCCATAACCAATCTATTTTGAACATCCATACTGCCATTGCCAGTTAAATTGTCAAATAAAATTCCGGTTGACCAACGGTGATGTGGTCCAATATCACTTTGTTGAAGGGTTGCTGAACTATTATAAAACACATTAGGTCCACAAGTTCTACTTCCGTTTACATAATCATGTCGGCCATTTCTTGTAATACAATTTTGAACCAAAGAGCGCTGGCCATCAACATTAAAGGAATACCGGCGACCTCCATCAATAATTGATTTTGGGTCGTACATTTTACAGGCATCAACTGTAATAAAACTAGCATCAGAATTGATATGTACTGCTGAATATCCGAAATAATAAACTTCTAAATTTTTAGCCCAAGCATTGTATATTTTATCAAATGCTACTGCTTCCCAACCGTGATTTTCATCTGTTGATGAAGCATAAGTTGAAGAAATTCTCATGTTTTCGATACCACAGTTATTTATTCTATTATCGGTAAACTTCACCAATTCTGCGGTAGAATAAACGGGATCAATAACATCCATTATTGGAGCATCCAAAGTAATCAGATTGCCATTTATATTGTCAATTTTTCTTTCGGAATTCATATCATAAGCACTTGCAGTCCAATTTACTGCCAAAGGATCAATATTGGACAATAAATTCATTCCTAATAAACTAATCCAAGCATCATTTGGAATTCGATGAACAAAAACTTTATCGCCTCTGGCAAATGTGTGACCTGAAGCAACGGTAATTTGCTTTCTACCGATGGCTACATAAGGATCTGTAATTGCTTTTCTTGTAGAACTCGAAGAAATATAAGAAGTTGCTGAAGTACCCATAAAGTTAATAAGTGTATGCTGGGCTGTTTTAGTGGCAATAAAATTAGTGCCAGATCCATTAAATCCGACTCCACGAAGAACTATTCCGCTTGCCGAAATAGTAATGGTGTTACTAATATTGTAGTTTCCCGCAGTAAACAATATGGTTCCGCGATAACCACTGGCATCAATAGGCATAGCTGCAACTTGGTTTATCGCATTTTGAACGTTGGCTAAATTATCCCCAGCAACAGGATTTACTGTTAGTACTACGCCAATTGTTGGTGTTGGTGCTTCACCATTCATAAAACCCACACCACTAAAATCAGGAATTACATTGCCCCTACCATCCGGAGTGTATACTAGATTTCCATTAGATCCCATGGAAACCAAACTTGAAGTTTGAGCATAGGTAACACCTTGTAGTAAAACAATTGAAAAAAGTAGAAAATATATTCTTGATTTATTCATTTTATACTAGTTAGCGACATTATTTTTTTACTAATTCACTTTTAAAGTAAGCTAACATTTTAGCTTTCATATCTTTAGAAATTGCAACATAATTTTTATCGTTGACAACGTTCACCTTTTCCAAAGGATCGTTTACATAATCATACATTTCAGAAGCATAAACTTGAGATTCGTTAAAA
>CALPNL020000047.1 GCA_943324925.2 Chitinophaga pinensis
AACTATTTAATTAGAGACACTAATTTAGAAGATAATAAATGATATTATTGAGTTTTGATATTGAAGAATTTGACATGCCATTTGAATATGGCAAGACAATTAGTTTTGAAGATCAAATCAGTATTTCTATTGAAGGAACTTCCTTAATATTAGATTTATTAGAAAAACACCAGGTTAAAGCTACTTTTTTCAGTACGGTAATATTTGCAATAAATGCTCCCGAAATAATTCAGCGAATCGTTAACGAGGGACATGAAATAGCTTCTCACAGTTATTACCATAGTGATTTCAAAGTGGAACATTTATTAGAATCAAAAGAAAAATTAGAAGAAATCACCAATTCGAAGGTGATCGGATTTAGAATGCCACGAATGCAACCTGTAGATGAAAAAGAAATTTATAAGGCAGGCTATATTTACAATTCCTCAATAAATCCAACTTATTTACCGGGTAGATATAATAATTTTTCAAAACCTAGAACCTATTTTAAGCAAGATGGAGTTTGGCAGATTCCAGCATCGGTGAGCCCAATAATCCGTTTTCCACTTTTTTGGCTTTCCTTTCACAACCTTCCACTTTGGTTGTATAAAATTATTTGCAACCTTACTTTTTTGAAAGATAAATACTTAAATATCTATTTTCACCCTTGGGAATTTACCGATTTAAAAGATTTTAATAGATTTGGTTTCCCAGGTTATGTTTCAAAAAATACTGGAATTCAAATGTATAATCGATTGGATAATCTTATCATTTGGATGAAAAAAAAGAATTACAGTTTTCACAGTACTCGAGATTTAATTGAAAAAATAAAATCCTAAACAACATGAAAATAGCAGTGATTCAGCCAAAAATGATTGGTGACGTATTAATAACTAGTGTAATTTTTGAAGAATTAAAACAAAAATTTCCTAAGGCTGAACTGCATTTTATTGTGAATAAAAATACTACTCCCGTATTAGAAAACAATCCATTTATTGATAAAATTATCATTTTAGATCCAAATACTGAAAAAGGATTATCCGGTTTTATCAAACAAATGAATCGGATTAGATTTGAAAAATACGACATCATAATTGATTCGTATTCCAAATTAAAAACAGCTCTTCTCTGTAAATTCTCCCAAGCAAATAAGAGGATATCATTTAATAAAAGTTATTCTAAGTTTTTCTATACCGATACAATTATTAGAACGAAACATTCTATTTCTACTGCTACAAAAGCGGTTGAACATCGTTTGCAATTATTAAAATCATTAGGAATAGATTTTCAAGTTATAAAACCAAAGTTATATTTAGAAAATTCAGAAATCGAGAATGCAATCAAAATTTTAACTCTGAATAATATTGATTTAAAAAAACCAATAGTAATGATTAGCGCCATTGGAAGTAGCCAAGCAAAAACATATCCTTTGCATTACATGGCAAAAGTGATTGATGAAATTGCTGAGAATAAATCGGTTCAAATTTTATTTAATTACATTCCAAATCAAAAAAACACAGCGTTAGAATTGTATAATTTGTGCCAATTGGAAACCCAAGAAAAAATATTTTTTGAAATTTACGCTAATTCCCTTCGTGAATTTATGGCATTAACAAGCCAATGTACGGCATTGATAGGCAATGAAGGTGGAGCAATAAATATGGCTAAGGCATTGAACATTCCTACATTTACAATATTTTCTCCGTTTATATTAAAAAATGATTGGAATATGTTTGAAAATGAAACGACAAATATTTCGGTTCATATCTCCGATTATTATCCAAATTTATCGCTTAATGAATCTAAAAATGACACTGAAATATATAAATTATTGAAACCTGAGTTATTCAATAATTTATTGCGTTTATTTCTTAACAAAAACAATCTAAGATAAATGATACTAGGTTTTGACGCTAAAAGATTCTTTCATAACAAAACAGGTTTGGGCAATTATAGCCGCGATCTGATTAGAATTTTAGCACAATACTATCCAGAAAATAGTTATTTGTTATACAATCCAAAGCCCAAAAAAATAGACCGAATACCAATTGACGGAAAAATTATCATTGAGCATTTGCCTCAAACAAAAAAAGATAGAAAGTTATCTTCACTTTGGAGACTGTTTTCGGTTTGTTCACAAATAAAAAAAGATAAAGTTGAAATCTACCATGGCTTATCAGGAGAAATACCAATTGGCTTAAATAATTCAGGGATAAAAACAGTGGTTACAATTCACGATTTAATATTTATGAGATACCCTAATTTGTATTCTTATTTTGATCGTAAGATCCATTATTACAAATTTAAATATGCTGCAAATAAAGCCGATTTAGTAATTGCTATAAGTGAACAAACAAAAATGGATATTGTCACTTATTTAAAAATTAATCCTGACAAAATAAAAATCATATATCAAGGTTGTGCTCCTGTTTTCAAAGAAGGAATTCCATCAGAATTTATTGAACTTACTAGAAAAAAATACCAATTACCAACCCATTTTATCTTGAATGTTGGTACCATTGAAAAGAGAAAAAATGTACTTTCAGCAATTAAAGCCATAAAAGAAATTGACACCCAATTAGTTATAATTGGTAAAAAAACGGCTTATTTCACTGAAATCAACACTTATATTTTGGAAAATAATCTTCAAAATAAAGTGATTTTCCTTGAAAATGTAGAATTGAAAGAATTAGCATCAATTTACAGAATGGCAACTGTATTTATTTATCCATCCGTTTTTGAAGGATTCGGAATTCCAATTATTGAAGCATTGTATTCAAAAACCCCTGTAATAACCTCAAAAGGAGGTTGTTTTTCAGAAGCTGGAGGAGAAAATTCAATTTATATTGATGCTCTGAGTACAAAAGAAATTAAAGTTGAATTAGAAAAATTATTAGCTAATCCAGAAAAAAGAGAGATTATGAAACAAAAAGGCTTTGAATTTGTCCAAAAATTCAATGATGATCTTATTGCAAAAAATTGGATTGAAACCTACCGAGGAGTAGTAGGATAATCTTTAATTTTTAAAAACAATTGGTAGAAATTAATATTTCCACAAAAAACGTAATTATATTTGTATTCGATTACTGAAATAGTATACCATAAAATTTCATAAATAAAATAGTATCAATGTATAAATTAGTATTGGCAATTGGCCTTTTGTCTTTTTCTATAAGTTTCTCACAAGATATAAAACCAACCCCAGGAAAGTATACCGATCATAACAAGGGAAAAATGTATTTTTATTGGGGTGGAAATCGGGGTAGTTACACCAATTCAGATATTCGATTTAAGGGTGCTAATTACGATTTTACGATTTACGATGTTGAAGCAGTAGACCGACCAAAAGGGTGGCACGTTGACTATATTAACCCGGGAAGAATGACTATTCCTCAAACCAATTTTAGAATAGGATATTTCATTAATGATCATTTTAATATATCTATTGGCGTAGATCACATGAAATACGTAATGATTCAAAACCAATCCGTTAGAGTTTCTGGAACCTACCCAAATTCATATAATTCAACCGTAATTAATAACGGAATTGTTGATTTAACAGATGAAAGTTTCTTGACTTTCGAACATACTGACGGTTTGAATTATGTTAATTCAGAATTTTCTAGAGTAGATGATATTTCGAAATTATTTAAAATAAACGATACTGATAAAATCCAAGTTAGTTTAACAGAAGGAGCTGGCGCTGGTATTTTATATCCAAAAACAAATGTGATGTTAATGGGTCAAGAAAGACATGATGATTTTAATGTCGCAGGATATGGAGTTTCTGCCAAAGCGGGAATAAATATCACTTTTTTTAAACACTATTTTATTCAGGGGGAATTAAAAGGAGGTTACATCAATATGTCAAACATCAAAACTACCTTTAATAATTCAGATAGTGCATCACAGCATTTTATGTTTTTTGAACGTATAATTGCATTTGGCGGTATATTTCAATTATAAATTAAACTTTATCAATCCCGTTTTCGGTTCTAATAATGGTATTTTTTTTATTAAAGGATCGGATTTCATTGTTTTTTTTCCAAATTTCAGGCGAAGAATACCCCCTACTGTGATCTAAATGGACACATATCGCACTGTATCGTATTTGCTTTGAAAGCATCTCATTATTGAAGAGGCGCTCTCCCATTTCTCGATCTTCACCACCATATTGCATGTCATTATTAAACCCATTTACCGCAATAATATCATTTTTCCAGCCAGATGAATTGTGTCCATTCCATGATCTTTTTGTTGGAGTAACCCAATTCATAAATTGAGCTAAGAATTTATTATTAGTTAACTTAATACTTTTAAAATTTAATTTAAATCCATTGTTTTTTAACCAATTAAGTTGGAAACAATTAGAATTTATTATATCATTTTCAGAAATTAATTTAGAAACAGAAAGAGGTAATTTAAAATAACCACCGGATAAAAAATAACCAACTTCACGATTTTTTAAATGCATCTCAATAAAATCTTTCCTAGGTATACAATCACCATCTGTAAAAATTAAATAGTCTGAATTTGACTTTAAAATGGCTTTATTTAAGATTTTAGTTTTTTGAAAACCTTGATCTTCCTGCCACACATGTACAATTGAATTTTTAAATTTTGTAGAAAATTGAGCAAGTAATTCTTTAGTTTCAGAAGTAGAACCATCATCGGCAATTACAATTTCAAAATCGCACTCTGTTTGGACACTATATCCAATAAGTACCTTTTGCAACCATTCAACTGCATTGTATGTTGTGATAATTACTGAAACTTTCATTTTTTCTTTTGAAAAGTGAAAATACTATTTTTTCACAACTATTTCTTCCAAAATTTTAATTTCTTTTTTAATCTTCTTTTTCTAAAGTATTGATTTTGAAAATTGGTTGTCATTTTCCAAAGTGTTGAAAAGATTAATTCTTCTGATTCTCCGGAAATAATAGCATATTCATTACTCATTATTTTAACCATTTCCTCTTTGTTGGATAATCGACATAAATTTTTCATTCGAACATCAAAAGACATCGTATTGTGAAATCTCATTCTATTTAAATCAACCAAGAAAAACTCATAACTTCCCTCGTCCTTTTTTCTAATCAAAGTATTTCCAGGAGAATGATCTAAAAATTCTATTCCTTTTTGGTGTAATGAATAAGTAAACCGAATAAATTGCCTTAATATTAACTCATTTTCAGGGAATTCTGGAATTTGAACTAATTCTCTAAAAGTTAAATCACAATCTAAGTGTTCGCTTACATAATAGCTTTTTTTTAATCCAAAAATTGAAGTGCTTTCAAAGTAAGCTATAGGTTGCGGAGTTCCTATTTGATTCTCTAATAGTTTATTAGCATATTCATATGATCGTCTTGCTTTCGATTTTCTAAAATAACGATAGATTATTGAATTGAGTAAATGTGGTTTTTTAAACGATTTTACATTTACTTTTAAAGAACCTAAATCAAATAATTTAATTACATTTCTATTTCCGTCACCAAAAATAATTCCAGAGGTATTGAAATTATCAATAATACTAATTATCTCTTTTTGTTGAGATAGATAGGACGAATTAAAATTTATTGGTTGTTTCAATATTAAAATTTTAGTGGTGAAATAATAACTCAACTATTTATAAAGAAATTTAAACTTGATAAAATGCTTAAACCATTGACCGAAATTTTTAAAAAACAAGAATGTTTTTGAAATATTAAAATTACTATCATTCTCAGCGATATACATAATTTTACTAAAATCTTTTGAATTTAAGTAACCTAATTTCTTCCATCTATCGGGTTCAATAAAATAAAAATCTTGAAAATCATTATAGTTGGTTTCGTTTACAGCCAACCATTTTTCCAAAAAGGTGTCGTTTACATCAACGTTATGTCCCCAATTGTCAATTTTGAATCGTAATTCTTCTTCTGTTCTGCATAAAGTTTCGTGAAGTAGAATAGTATTTGTATATATAATTCTCTCTTTTGTTTGTCGAGCACATTTATAATTCGGAAAATTAGTGGCCAACATAAACTTGTGTGGGGCATTTACATATAAAATTCCATTGTCAGTAAATTTATACAAGTGAACTAAAAAAGCGGCAATTTGAATAGGTGTTTTCTCCGGGTTATCAAGGTAGTGATCTCGTTTTCTTAATTCCTTTACAAATTTCTCAAAGTTGATAAATATTTCATCGGCATCAACTTGAACTAACCAATTTCCAATTCCCATTTTTAAAGAAAGTAGGTGTCTTTCTCTATTATCATTTTCAATTGCTGACAAATCAGCTACATAAAAATCATCGCGATATAACGTTATTTTTTTATCAACATCAAAGTCCTTCAGCCATTCAAAAAAGGAAGCATCAACTTCAAATTTTTGACCAGACCAAGTTCGATAATCCTTATCGATAGCTATAAAAATAGCATCTGCAGATTGGTAAACTGGAGGAATAGAATTTTTTAATTTCTCATAATCATAGGAGAATAAAAACCCTACATGTATTTTTTTCATCTTTAGAATTTAAATTAATGATCTAAAATAATATATCATTTATCTCTTAATTTAGGAACAAATAAAAGAGTAAAACTTATCATCATTTTTAAAAACTTCCATGCTTTTGGGAAATTTTGAATATGAAAAATTTGTTTAAAACGTTTTGAATTGAGCTCTGAAACCAAAATATAATCTTCAGCAAAAAGTGGAAAATATTTTTGAATTGTTTGTTTACGTTCTTCAAGGTCGAGATTTTTATACTTAGAAATTGAAGATATTCCACTGAAATCAAAGTTGCTAATGGTGAGATTTAAATATTTGTAAGCCACGTTTTTATAACAAATCGCATAAATGAAAAACTCCCAATCAGAGGCAATTTTATAGTCTTCGTTGTATAGAAAAATATCAAAAAACAATTTTCTTCTAATAACCGAGGACTGATGACTCAAAGAACACGAGTAGAAAAACGAGAAGGAGAGCTTTTCGGGGAAAGTTCTTTTTTTAGTTGAATTACTATAAACTCTGTAATAATCGCCATAATAAATATCAAATTCAGAGGTCAATTGGCTTTCTATTTTTTCTACTACTTGATCATCGTAAAAAGTATCTCCACTATTCATAAAAATTAAAAACTCCCCTTTGGCAGCTATAATTCCTTTATTCATAGCGTTATAAACTCCCTTGTCGGGCTCACTGACCCAATAATCAATTTTGTCTTTATATTGTTCAATAACTTCCCGACCGCCATCTGTACTACCACCATCAATTACTATAAATTCAAAATCTTGCCAGCTTTGACTAAAGACACTATTTAATGTCTTAGTCAAACCTATTTTGTCATTATAATTAATAGTTATAATAGATATTTTGGTCATAAATTAACTTTAAAATATTATATTAATTGAAAAAGTTACTACTGAATTAATATTTCTGAACAACGAATTTTTGAAACTTATTACAATTTTAAAATCTAAAAGAATTTTGGTATTGCCACTTCTTTAAACTTTTCACAAACAAATTTTATTTTCTCTTGATCTAAATATAGATGATTTGGCAAATAAAGTCCGTAATCATGAATTACATCAGCTACTTCCAAAGGAGTGTGGCCATACTTTTTTATCCAAAATGGTTGTTTTCCCATACTGCCACAAATTAAAGGGCGTACTTCGATATTGTTTTTCTTTAAATGGTTGAAAACTTCCATTCTATTTTCTACAATAGTTCCATAGGCAAAAGAGGACAATTCACCGTATTTACTTTCTTGTTTCCAATATTTACCTTCTAAATACTGGTTGTAAAAATTATAATTATTTTCTCTTACCTTAATAATTTCTTCCATTTTATCCAATTGACTGATGCCAATGAAAGCATTTAAATCAGTAGATCTTAAATTAAATCCAGGATAATAGAACGTGTAAAATTCCCTAACATCGTCTATATTATACTCTTTTTTCCACTCTTCTTTAAAGTTGGAATCCACATCACGTGACCACCCATGTGAGCGAATTGATAGCATTAAATTGTACAATTTAGTATCATTTGTAGTAACAGCTCCGCCTTCAATTGTTGAAATATGATGACCATAATAAAATGAAAAAGAACCTGCTAGAGATAAATTTCCAGCTTTTTTTCCATTTACATCCGAAGTTCCAAGCGCTTCGCAAGCATCTTCAATTAATAGCACATCGTATTTTTCACAAAGTCTATTTATCTCTTCCATGTCGTTTAGGTGGGCTAAAACATGAACCAAAATTAATAAAGCGGGCTTTTCTTTAATAAAAATTTCCTCCAGTTTAACTGTATCAAGACCTAGATTCACATTATTACTATCGCATAATAATACCTCAAAGCCAAATTGTAAAAATGGAGAAAGTGTCGTAATCCAGCTTATTGCAGGTACAACCACTTTTTTATTTCTTAGGTAATCGCCTTCTAAAAGGGAATAGGCCATCAATAAATTTGCCGAAGATCCACTGTTTACCATTACACAGTGTTTAGTACCAGTAAAACTTGCGAATTTTTTTTCAAATTCTACTACTAAAGGCCCTTTTGTAAGTTGAGGGGAATTTGGAATCCATTCGCTCAGTGCTAAAAGTTCCTCATGAGTTATTGTATTTTCTGCTAATCTGATCATTATTTTATTTTTTGTTTTTATCTATTTTTATAAAGTTCTTTTTTATTTTATAATAATATTTTGCTAAATAATAAATTTTAAATTTTTCGATGAATTTAGTTATAAAATAAAAAATACGGGCATCTTGATAAGCTAATTTTATTCTATATTGCTTTTTTTGGTCGGATGCAGCATCTATAGTTATGGAATTTTCATGGACTCTAAATACAGCAAGTGGCTTATTTACATATCCAAAATACTGATAATCAATACAACTCATTAATGAGAATAATATATCTGGGCCCACTCCATGGTAATGATTTTTTGTAAATGGAACTTTTCCAACAAATAAGGAATCTAACAATATTTGTTTTCTAAAAATTCCAGCTCCTGGGGAAGTTAATTTTTTAATATTAAAATTAAAAAGTGATTTCGTGGAATAAACTCCAGTTTGATTAGTCAAATTAAACAAAGTTCGACCAAATTTCTTTTCATCATCATGATAAGCAATTGCATCAGTAAACACACAACCTACATTTTCTGTGAATAATTGCTGGCATTCTTCAATATAAGTTGGATAAATCCAATCGTCATCATAATTGATATGAATTAAATCATTCGTTGCATGTAAAATTCCATCAAGCCAGCAAAAATGTACACCAGAATCTAATTCTCTCCGAATGTATTTAATTTGATTGCCATACTTTTTTACCACTTCAGGAGTGTTATCCGTACTTCCATGATCGCAAACAATAATTTCGCAAGGCTGCGTTTGAGCAAGGCAGGAATCGATGCATTCGACCAAAAAATCAGCTCTGTTAAATGTTGGAATTATTATGGAAACGTTCTTATTCATTAGTGTTTAGAATTTTATTTAAGAGGGAAATATCAGCATTCAAATGATTTATCTTTTCTGTTTCATCAATATCAAAAATCAATTCTACTGGTGAAACACTTTTTACAAAATCTATGATTTTAGTAGACTTACCTGAGGCTATATTTACAATTCCTTTATGATTGATTTTGACAAGTGAAATAATATGATCACAAACAGCCTCCGCATTTAAAAAATCACGCGTTGAGTTTGCTCCAAACAATTTAAATGGCTTTGATAAATCTTCATTTTTAAACCTATTTAACAAATTTGGATATAAAAATGGGGGATTTTGAGATTCATGATAAAAACTAAAAATTCTTCCAATACATAAACTAATTGCTTTATTTTTATTAGAATAATCTAGCAATAATAACTCCGAAATTCTTTTGGTTAAGCCATAAGAATTAATAGGATTAATGATATCAGTTTCTTCCAATGGTTGCGAAGAACTTTCATAGACATGGCTGGTACTAGCATAAAAAATTCCGATTGGTTGGTTTAATTTTCCAATTGCTTTTATCAGATTAACAGTACCTGAAACATTAACTTCATAAGCCTCAGCAATATTATTTTCGACATCAGAAACAGCAACTTTTGAAGCTAAATGAATTATGTACGAAACATCATTTGATTTTAACCATTCAAAAACAGCATTTTCATTTCGAATATCACCATTAAAAATTGAAAAATCCACATTTTGATTTTCTAATTTTTGACAAATAATTCTTCCTAAAACGCCTTTAGCTCCTGTTATTCCTATCATTATCTAATTATTGCTAATAAATGTTTAAAAACTACAAAAATTAAAATAAATGCAGTTCTTAAATATTGTAGCAAATGTAATTTAATTAATAAAAATAACAATACGATTCAGACAAAAAAGGTTGGGTTTCTATAGGAATTTAGTAATATATTTGCTGAAATTTTCAAATGATGAATTCAGATATTAACCAAGAAGTTCATAAAGCGTTCGAGATTATTAAAGAAGGTGGAATAATTCTTTATCCTACTGACACGGTTTGGGGAATCGGTTGCGATGCTACAAATCCTGAAGCTGTTGCCAAAATCTACCAATTAAAACAAAGAGAAGAAACGAAAAGCATGATCGTTTTGATGAATGGAGAAAAAATGATTTATAATGTTTTTAAAGAGGTCCCAGAAGTAGCTTGGCAAATTATTGATTTGTCTGAAAAGCCAACCACAATTATTTTAGATCAGCCTAGAAATGTAGCTACTAATTTAATTGCTTCTGATAATACATTAGGAATTCGATTAGTAAAAGAGCCTTTTTGCTTCAAACTAATGGAGAAAATGAAAAAACCATTAGTTTCAACTTCTGCAAATATTTCTGGCCAACCCACCCCTATTGCATTCAAAGATATTAGTCAAGAAATTATTAAAGGTGTGGACTATGTTGTAAATTTGCACCAAGAAAAAATTGCTGGAAAACCGTCAACGATAATAAAATTGACCAATGATTCCCAAGTGAAAGTTATTAGAAAGTAACCCTTTTTTAAAAATTATACGCCACGAATAAACGAATAAAATGACAAATATTATTTACAAAGATGAAAGTTACAAATTGATGGGTATCATGTTTGATATTCACAATAATTTAGGGAAAGGTTTTTCAGAAATTGTCTATAAAGATGCAATTGAATACGAATTTGAAAAATCTAAGATTTTTTTCGAAAGAGAAAAAGAATATCAGGTTAAATACAAAGAAGTGTTTTTAAAACATAAATTTTATGCCGATTTTGTAGTATTCAATTCAATTATTTTAGAATTGAAATGCTGTAAGTC
>CALPNL020000048.1 GCA_943324925.2 Chitinophaga pinensis
AAGTGGAAAGTGAAACCCCGAAAGTTATGCTTTTGAGGTATATAGTTTGGTATTATTCATTATTTAAAATAAAAAAGCCGAGTTTAGAATATTCCAAACTCGGCTCTATTATTTAAATTGATAAATTATTTAACAATAAGGAATTCTGAACGTCTATTTTGCGCATGTTCTTCTTCAGTACATGCTTCTTTGCAATCCACTTTTGGTTCGCTTTCTCCAAAACCTTTTCCTGTTATTCTTGCAGCAGCAATTCCTTTAGAAAGCACATATTGTACAGTTGATTTTGCTCTTCTGTCAGACAAGTTCATATTGTAAATATCACTACCTCTATTGTCGGTGTGAGATTTAGCAAATATTATTAATTTATCATTAGCCTTCATCACTTGAACTAACTTATCCAATTCAAAAGCACCTGCTTGGGTAATATTGCTTTTGTTGAATTCAAAATAAATAGGATTTAATACAATTTCTGTTGGTTTAATAATAACTTCAATTGGATTAAGTGGTGTTGGTACATTTAATTTTCCTCCTTTATTTTTTGCAATGCTAAATACACCACTTTCGTAACCGTTTTTAGCCACTTGAAGGCTGTATTCCGTGTTACACTCTAAAATAAAATCAACATTTCCGTTGGCGTCTGAAATTTTTGTTTCAATAATATTCTTTTTATCGTCTAAAATTGCAACGCTAGCCCCTTCAAGAATAACTCCAGATACTGCATTAGTAACAAGAATGGTAGATTCTACACTACAAAGTGGTTTTGCAATATATAAGTCATCCGATTCTTCACGATTACTTGAAAAGAACCCTAGATTTCTTTTTGTATTAAACGAAAAAGAAAAATCATCTTTTTCACTATTAACAGGTTTTCCAAGATTTTGAGCAAGTTCTGACTTACTTAAATTAATAAAATAAACATCTAAACCTCCTAACCCTTGTCTAGAATCTGATGAAAAGTAAAGTACATTATCATCGGTAATTGAAGGAAATTGCTCGTTACCTTCTGTATTTATTTTAGATCCTAAATTAACCGGAGTTCCATAAACATCTCCTTCTGCAACATCCACTTTCCAAATATCATTTCCGCCTAATCCTCCTGGCATATTTGAGTTAAAATACAACGTTTTTCCGTCGGAACTGATGCTTGGATTACTGATGGAATACAATTTATTATTGAACGGTAATTGTTTTGCTTCAGTCCATTTATTATTCACTTTTGTAGCTTTGAAAAGGTACATTTGGCTGAATTTTGTTTTTATATTTTTGATGTCTTCGTAATCATCAATCACACGGCTATCTCTTGAAAAATAAATGGTATTCCCGTCTGAACTTACACAGGCAGGTCCGTCATGCCAGATTGTGTTAATGTCCTCCACTTCCATTGGAGCGCTTAAAGAATCATTATCAAAAAGTGTTGCTTGATATACATCTAAATAAGATTCCTCTTTCCATCCTGTTTTTTTCTTGGATATTTTTCTTGAACTAGAGAAATAAAGGGTATTATCATTCGCTAACTTAGGTCCAAAATCGGTGTATTGACTATTAATAGTAACCGGTTGCAGGTTAAATACTTTTTGTTTGCTAAGTAATTTGGGAATGTAATTTGGGTTTTCATTAAATAAAATTGCTCGGATATCTTTTGGATTTTTACTTGCAAATATGGCCATTTGAGCATTTGCTTCTTCGTATCTTCCGCTTGCTTTTAGCATTTGAGCATATTTAAAATACGTTTCTGCCTCCTGTGGCTGAGTTAATGAAAGTGCATACCATTTAATTGCTTCTGTAGTATTAAACATGTTATAATAGCTCTCAGCAAGCTGATTGTAAATATAATTTTGTTTTATACCGGTTCCTACTAGTTTTAAATATTCTTTACTAGCATCTAGATATTCAAATCGTTTAAATAATTTATCGGCCCAAGCGGTTTGGCTGTCTTGAGCTTTAACAGAAATTGTGCTAACAAACACAAAACTTAATATCAGAAATATATTTTTCATTATAGACGGTATTTATATTAGAAATATCTAGGTGAATGTGAAACTTTTTTAGGCACGTATAAATCAAATAATAAGATGATTTCGTGAGAAGAAGGGGTAGTTACATTCAGGTCAGAAACGATATGGTCATAAGCATATCCAACTCTTAAAGAAGGATTAATTGCATAGTTTACCATTAAACCAAATGAGTCATTTAATCTGTAGGTTGCCCCTGCCTCAAATTTTTCTTGGTATAAGAAATTGGTGGAAAGGTCGATTGAAGCTTGAGTTCCAATTGCAGATTTTACCATTCCAAATGGTTTAAATTTCAAGTTAGGATTAATATCAAATACATATCCTCCTGTAAGAAAATAATGTTGGGTTTCCGTTCCGTACTTTCTTCCATTATAATCAAGATGTACAGATTTTAACATATTAGGGATTGAAAACGCTAAGTAATAGTTATCCGTATAATAAAATAATCCTGTACCAATATTCAATTTTGAGTTATTGGTGTTTTCTTGAAACGACCCATCATTTGGATCTGGTAATGTTGGTTGGATAATACTTCTTAATCCAATTTTTTGAAAGGTTACCCCAGCTTTTAAACCGAAGGCTAATCTTTTCTCCCCGCCTAAATTTAATGTGTAGGAGAAATCTCCATAGACATTATTTTCTTCAACAGGTCCTATTCTATCGGATAGAATTGACAATCCTAGACCAACATTTTTTCCAACTGGTGAAGAACCCGAAAATGAAAAAGTAGTAGGCGCATCTTCAATTTGTATCCATTGCTTTCTGTATAATAAACCGAATGACAGGTTTTCTTTAGAGCCCGCATATGCAGGATTTATTATGTTCATATTATACATGTATTGTGTATAATGAGGCGCTTGTTGTGCATTAACATCAAGAAATGACATTAAAATTAAAATAGCTAGTAAAAATAATTTTTTCATAAGGGTTAAATTTAGGATTAATAAGCGCTGAAAATTTTCAGCGCTTATAAAATCTTAATATTATCGATTAATATAAATCCATCCAGTAAATGTATTCCCTGAATTTCTTGTAATTACATAATAGTAAGTTCCATCAGGAAGATCGCTTCCGCTATCGGTTTGTCCGTGCCATTGATTGGTATAGTTTGGTCCATGACTATAAACTTTAGTACCGTATCTGTTGAAGATGCTTAATGATTTTACATCAGATAATAAAAATGCTTCATTATCACCATCTCCATTAGGAGAAATTCCTTTTTGAATAGTACAACTAATTCCGTCCACTAGTTGAGAGGTTACATATCTACAGCCATTAACTGTAACTGTTGATATATAAGTTCCAGAAGTACCAATAACTATTGAAGGATTAGACGTTGGTCCAAATGTAAATCCGTTTGGCCCAGTCCATTCATAAGTTGCATTAGCTGGGTTAAACGAACCAGCAACTGGTAATGCAGTAATTGTAAAATCTGGACCAACACAAACTGCAGTTAACTGAACATTAATCTGAGGAATAATAACAAATGAGGCGGTTGCGGTTGCTTGAGGACAACCTCCTGCAGCGGCCATTGTATAGGTTACTGTGTAAGATCCTGCGGCACTTGTGCTCACATTAAATGTCCCTGATGTAGCACTAATAGAAAGTCCAGATGGAGAAGCACTAAAGGTACCTCCTGTTGTCCCTGTTAATGTTACAGCTTGTGAACCCGTATTGTTATAGCAATAAAAAGGATCGCTATAAGCAATAGTAGCCTGAGGTAAGTTAGTAATAGTTACTTGAGCTGTAGCAACAACTGCAATACATCCTCCTGAGGTTGCAATAGTGTTAGTCACCGTATAAGTACCAGCTGTGCTGGCTGCTAAATTAATTGCGCCAGTTGTAGCATTAATACTTAATCCTGTTGTTGAAGTAAATGTTCCTGCAACACCTCCACCAGAAAATACTGGACTTGGATTGGTTGCAGTTTTACAATAAGGAGAACCCGGGTAACTAAATGTTGCTACTTGAGGAGCCGTAATTGTAATTGCAAATGTTGCTGTAACGGCATTACATCCGCCAGAGGCAGCTATAGTATTGGTAATAATATAATTGCCGGGTGTACTTAGAGACAAATCAATTGCTCCTGTAGCACTATTTAAAGACAATCCTGCCGTAGAAGTAAATACCCCTGCGGTACCCCCGTTAACAAAAGTGATTACCGGATTTGCACCCGTTTTACAATAGGTAGCAGAATTATAGTTAAATGAAGCCACTGGCGATGGGGCTACTGTAACTGACATTGTAGTTGTATTTGCACATTGATTAGCTGCTGGAGTAAACGTGTAAGTAGTTGCGCCAGCAATTGCAGTATTGATTACCGCATTCCATGTTCCTGTTATAGCAGGTGTATTTGTGGAAGACGTCGGCAATACAGGGGCAACACTGTTCTGACATAAAGTCGGAATTTGTGTAAATGTTGGTGTTCTAACTCCGGTAATTAAAACATTTCCTGTAACTGGTGATGAAGAACATCCTAGACCTGTAATTGAAACCGCATCAATAAAATTCCCTACAGTTAAGTTTCCAGAACCAGAACTTACAGATACAAATCGAACGGTGTAATTAGTAACACCATTATTAGGGAATGTGTAATTGATACTGTTGAACACCCATGCACTTGGTGTTGCTGAGAAGTTACCTAAACTTACGTATGGGCCACCAAAAGGTCCTATTTCAACTCGCATTACATCGGTTCCTGAAAAACGTCCTCTGTGTGCAAATGATATATTAACTGAAGACCCTGGTATAATCGATAGATTTTGAGAAAGTGTAGATACTTGATTGGCATTTAATTCGATAAACTGTGTTCCTGAATAAGCATAAGTGTTTTCAGAACCATTAGTCCATACTTCAATTAATCCATCGGTTGCTGAAGTTCTCCAACATTGGAAATTATTATTGTTAATGAATCCTAATGAACCCATTGGTATTCCTGTTGGACTTTCAAAATCGGAATTACAGAAATTGCTTTGTTGAGTAATTACTACACTATATGCTCCTGAAACTGTTGCATTAAATGACGCAACATTACCAGGATTTGTTGCTCCCGTTGGAACTGTCCATGCATAAGTGTAATTTCCTGGAAGTGTTGGGGTAGCAGTAACTGTTGCAGAGGTGCTTGAACAAACTGTTGGACTATTTACGGTAACACCTAAAGCAGGATTTACAATAATTGATTTAGTCGCAGGAAGTGAACATTGACCTGAAGTAGGTGTAAATGTGTAAGTAGTAGTTGCAAGGTTATTTAATGCTGGAGCCCAAGTTCCAATTACTCCATTTTGAGAAGTTGCTGGTAAAGCTGTTAAAGTTCCTCCATTACAAATTGGTGTAACATCTAAAAATGTTGGCGTGATCGTTGCCGGATTTACAGTAATAGTCATGGTAGTATTACTTGAACAAGTACCAGAACTTGGTGTAAAGGTATAAGTTGTTGTAGCGTTATTATTTATAGCTGGCGACCAAGTTCCTACTACACCATTGGTAGAAGTTGTTGGTAAGGCGGCTAATGTTGCACCTGCACAAATTGGAGCTACTTGAGTAAATACAGGGGCTACTGTTCCAACTTGAATTGACATAGTTGTGGTAGTTGCACATTGGCCTGCATTTGGTGTAAATGTATAAGTAGTTGTAGCCGTGTTATTTATCGCTGGTGACCAAGTTCCCGTTATTCCATTTAAAGAAGTAGTAGGTAATGGTGCTGAAGTTCCTCCGGCACAAATTGGTGGCGCTGGATTAAAAGTAGGAACTGGTAAAACAATATTAACAGTTGCTGAACTTACCGCTCCTGGACAACCTAAAAACTGAGGTAAATTATAGCTTACTATGTAAGTTCCAACTGTACTTGCACTTGGATTAATAGCTCCTGTGGTAGTGTTTAATGACAATCCAACCGCTGGAGACACCGTATAATTTCCTCCCGTTGGTCCTGTTTGAGTAACGTTTTGAATAGTAGTGTCTGTTTTACAAAAAGAAGCCGCGCTGTAGTTAATATTTACATTTGAAGGCGGTACCGTGATTGTAATAGCCCAAGAATCTACATCTGATGGACATGTTCCAGAGGCAGCGATCGTATTATAAACCACGTAAGACCCTGGTGTACTTCCAGCAAGGTTTATTAAACCTGTAACCGGATTAATTGCAAGTCCTGATGGCACTGCTGAAAAAGTTCCCGCGGTTGCATTACTTACAAAGCTTGGGGTTGGATTTGCCTCGTTTTGGCAGAAGAAATTTTTAGGATAAGTGAAATTTCCGAATGGACAACAAATAGTAGGTATAGGCCCTGCAGTTTGAGTAATTCGCACATACCCTTTTCTACCATTAAAGTTGGTGATCATAATTATATATATTTCCCCAGCAATAGCATTATTAACTCCAAAGTTTTCTGTAAAAGCAGCAGAGAAACTACATCCTATTCCGGTGGCAGGTGCGTTTGTAGTAGAAATTCCTGCACAAGCGGCAGCATTTGAAGTAAATGGCCCCCATGCAACAAAATCCACGTCAATCCCTGTGCCATTAAAGGCACTACTCGTGTTTTGCTCTAAAAAGAAATTGTAGTTTCCATTAGTTGGTATTTGTAAATAATAAAAAGTTGGAGATGGAGCCGATCCTAAACAACCTACTGTTGTACTTGTTGTTGAAAAAGGACTGATAGGATTTGGCAAGGTTGGAACTCCCACATTATTAGGAATTATAATTGGGTTTATTGCGCAAAGCGGTAATGCCGTTCCGCAAGTACCAACATTTGTTCCAACACAAAGTTCAAATCTCGTTGTTGAGGCCACAGTTCCCGTTGAATAAGCTCTAATATAATAGGTTTGACCAATGGTTAATCCTGTTGCTGTATTGTTATTTGCAGTAAAACAAGTTCCAAATTGAGTAAGGCTTCCACAAGTCCCCGTATAAAGTGCTAAGTTGATGTTTCCTGGAGCTATACCATAATTTTCACCTAGAATCGTAATATAATGACTTGTAGCAGTCGCGGTAAATTTAAACCAAACATCATCGTCATCAATCGTTCCTCCACAAGAATTTGCTTGGATAGATCCTGTCGCAAAGGCAACGCTTCCTGTTACTGTTTGCAAACAATTGGTGTTTTGATTTACTGCTATGTCTATAGCGCCAGTACATTCGTCATTTGCAATTAAAGTATTAAAATTAAATGGCCCAGCAATAGAACTTGCATCTGTAGGAGAACATATTGCTCTTACATAATAATTATAACAGGTTGAAGAAGTCAACCCTGTAATATAAAAAGGATTTGAATTGGCATTAAGCCAAAGTGGTGAACCAATTGGGGGTATAGCTGAACCGCAAGGGACTGCAGCTACTTGCCAAGCGGTAGCGAAACTTCCGTCAGGGTTAGCGGGTTGTGTCCATCCCAATAATGCGGTAGACTGAGTAATTGTTGTCGCTGTTAAGGTCTTTGGTTTAGTACAAGTTGGTGGCGGTCCACAAGTAACACTTGCATTCCATCCCGCTGCTGTAGTTACGGTATCAGAAGTAAATACAAAAGTTAAACATCCAGAAGGGTTCGTTGCGCTAAATGGGCCTATTGTTGCGGTTCCAGAGAAGGTTCCAATCAATGTCCCAGCGGTACTATTACCATCATAAACTCTTAAGAAATCGAATCCGTTTTCAGTAGCAAAAGTGTTAAAAGTAACCGTTACTACTTGTCCTGGAATTGAAGGACAGATAGTAGTTGTTCCTGCAGCAGCAGTAATATTATTAGCATAGTTTCCATTTGGTCCTCCCGGATCAAAAAAGGATCCACCACAACCTGGCAATGTAGTCACTGAAACAGGCAATAATGACCATGAACTAAGATCGGTTGCAGAACAAGCCGCTCTTACATAAATATCGTAACACGTTCCTGATGTTAAATTTGGCACAACAAATGGATTTGAATTTGCAGGCAACCATCCAGTAGAGGTGGCTGTTGGTGCTGTAGTTCCACAAGGTAAGGCAATGTAATGCCAAGCAGTTGGCGTGCTTCCGCTTGGGTTGGCAGCTTGTGTCCATCCAACAGAAACTGAAGTAGCTGTGATGGCCGAACTGGTTAAAGCACTTGGCCTAGTACACGTTGGAATTGGTGCACAAGTAACACTAGACAACCAACCCGCTAAAGCTACCGTTGGATCTGAAGTAAATACAAATGTTAAACATCCGTTAGCTGCTGTAGAAGTAAATGGCCCAGGTAAATTAGCGCCTGTTAATGTTCCTGAATACGTTCCTAAAAGCGTACCTGCTGAACTATTCCCGTTGTATACTCTTAAAATATCTAATCCAGTTTCTGTAGCGAAAGAGGCAAAAGTTACTGTAACAGCGTCACCAGGAGTTACAGGACATATAGTAGTAGTTCCAGTTGCTGCAGTTGTATTGTTAGCATATGTTCCTGAAAGCCCTCCAATGTCTACATAGTTTCCTCCACATACCGCAGGCCCAGGAGCCGTTGTAAATGGGAAAGGTCCAGCCCAAATACTACCTGAGAAAGCACATTTTGAACGAACATAATATTTATATTGGGTTAAAGGTAATAACGGGGCAAAAGGAGCAACCGTTAGTGTTGTTGCGGTATAAGGATTAGTATTTACAATAATTCCAGATCCAATTGGATTTAATTGAGTAGCAGGAATAATCTCAATTTCCCATTGGTTACATGTGTTTAAACCCACGCCTGTTAATGGGTTTGGATTAGTCCAGTTCAACACTGCGCTAGTAGAAGTAAAAGTTCCAGCTCCAAGTGTAGTTGGTTCCAAACATCTTGAAACAACCAAAACATCATCTAAAAATAAATCATCCCCTTGAAAAGGAGAAGTTTGAGTTACCTCAGATACAAAGGCAATATATACTTGTGTTCCAGCAGGATAAGTTGCAGGTGGAAAATCAATCACTTGCTCTTCATAAACAATTGGCGCCGGTGCAACATTCGTACTTAATTGAGATTCTGTGTAAGTTTGAAGAGTAGTTGTGTAAGCCGCTTCAGAAGTTTGATTTGCAGCAACTGCCGCAGAGGCAACCTTAACTTTAAAAACTCCACCTTGGTCACCTTGTTGGCTCGTTTTTACCCAAAAGCGCAATTGACCGTTCAATGGAATAGTTACTACCGGAGAGGCTATATAATATTTTGCAGAATTTCCTACTCCCAGATTTTCCCCAAATAACATCGCGTGTTTCGTTCCGCTACGAGGAGTTGTTCCATCGGTAAACCAGCTTTCTGATCCAGATCCGCTTTGAAACCTTGCCCAGTTAGCAGGGATTCCAAAAGGAGTTGAAGGGGTTTCAAAACCTTGCAATAAGGCTTGAGAAAATCCAGTAGTTGTAATTAAAAGTGTAATTAATAAAAGTGTAATTTTTTTCATAAAATGAAAATTTAAGATTATAATCGGTAATTTAGTTTGCAATTTAGCTTCCAAATTTAACAAAAAAAATTAAAAAATAGCTTTTAATTGGATTTTTAACTACAGAATTTTAAAATTTATTAATTATAAGTAAGTAAATCGCCGTTTTTCATGCAAATAAATTAGCTTTGCATTATATATTTTGATATGCTAGAAAAAGAAAATAAAAAGATTGAAAAAACGGTAATTGTTGGGATAATTACCCAAAAACAGGACGAAGAAAAATTAAATGAATACCTTGATGAGTTGGCTTTTTTAACTTACACTGCGGGTGGTGAAGTCGTAAAAAGATTTTCTCAAAAAATGGAGCGTCCTAACCCAAAAACATTTGTAGGAACAGGAAAAATAGATGAAATAAATCATTTTGTAATTGAAAATGATATTTCGACCGTTATTTTCGATGATGAGCTTTCTCCGTCTCAACAAAAAAATATTTCAAGAATAATCGCTTGTAAAATTCTAGATAGAACTCACCTTATCTTAGACATATTTGCTCAAAGAGCGGAAACTTCTTACGCCAGGACTCAAGTTGAATTAGCGCAATGTCAATATTTACTCCCACGATTATCCGGAATGTGGACGCACTTAGAACGCCAAAAAGGAGGAATCGGAATGCGCGGCCCTGGGGAAACTGAAATTGAAACCGACCGACGAATTGTTAGAGACCGAATTGCATTGCTTAAAGAGAAAATAAAAACTATCGACAAGCAAATGGGGGTTCAACGAGGAAATCGAGGTGCTATGGTTCGTGTTGCCTTAGTTGGTTATACCAATGTTGGAAAATCAACTTTAATGAATGTGGTGGGTAAAAGTGATGTTTTTGTTGAAAATAAATTATTTGCCACTTTAGACACCACCGTGAGAAAAGTGGTGATAAAAAACTTGCCTTTTCTACTTTCAGATACTGTTGGATTTATTCGAAAATTGCCAACTCAACTAGTAGATTCTTTTAAAAGTACACTTGATGAAGTTCGTGAAGCCGACTTGCTTTTACATGTAGTAGATATTTCCCATCCTGATTTTGAAGACCATATTGATTCTGTAAATCAAACATTGGCAGATATAAAAAGCAATAATAAAACAACCATAATGGTCTTCAATAAAATTGATGCTTTCAAACATTTAACAATTGATGAAGACGATTTAATAACTGAAAAAACTAGAAAACATTACACTTTAGAAGAATGGAAAACCACCTGGATGAACAATGTAGGTAAGGAAAAAGCGATTTTTATTTCGGCTACCAACAAAGAAAATTTTGAAGAATTTAGAGAGCGTGTTTATGAAGCGGTTCGAGAAATTCACATTTCAAGATTCCCCTACAATAAGTTTCTGTATCCCGATTTTAAAGATGCAATAGAAAAAGAAGAAGAAGATTAAAGGATTACTTTTTCTTGTATAATGGAACTGCCGAACACGCTTCACCATACATTATACTTTTTGCGTAAGGTTGTAAATATTGTACTGCAGCCACATAGGCGCTAATTGGAACCGGTTTTTTAGAACAACCCTTTATAATTACCGGTTTATTATCATATACAGAATAATCAATATTTGGAAGGATTTCTTGGTATAATAAAGAATCTAAATCTTGTATATTACCATCAACAATTTTTTTTGCAAAAGGCGCCAAATGAACGGTAACTAAAATGGTCGCCCAAGCTGGAAGAATCGCATCGGTACTACAACAAACAGCTACAAAATGATCTTGATATTTTGTCCAATCGTGTTGTTTTAAATGCTCCCGAAAATC
>CALPNL020000049.1 GCA_943324925.2 Chitinophaga pinensis
AGTAAAACACAATATAGCGAAGAATACCACTCTTTTGTAAACGGTCAAAACACCACTCAAGGAGGAACGCACTTAGCGGCCTACAGAGAAGCAATTGTAAAAACCATTCGGGAGTTTTACAATAAAGGTTTCGAAGCTTCCGACGTTCGAAAATCTATAGTTACTGCGATTAGTATCAAAGTAATGGAGCCTGTTTTTGAATCCCAAACAAAAACTAAATTGGGTTCTACCGATATGGGTTCAGATCCAGGAATGCCGTCGGTTCGAACTTTTGTAAATGATTTTGTGAAAACTAATTTGGATAATTATTTACATAAAAATCCAACAACTGCCGATGCTTTATTGCGCAAAATTCTTCAAGCGGAACGGGAACGTAAAGAGCTTTCTGGAATTAGAAAATTAGCCACCGATAGAGCTAAAAAGGCCAATCTTCATAATAAAAAATTAAGAGATTGTAGAGTGCACCTTCAAGATACCAAAAACCCTAGAAGCCTAGAAAGTACGCTTTTTATCACCGAGGGGGATTCCGCTTCTGGATCAATTACAAAGTCTAGAGATGTGAATACCCAAGCTGTATTTAGTTTGCGTGGTAAACCCTTGAATTCGTATGGAATGACCAAGAAAATTGTATACGAAAATGAAGAATTTAACTTGCTACAAGCTGCTTTAGACATCGAAGACGGATTGGAGCGTTTGCGTTACAATAACATTGTAATAGCAACCGATGCTGATGTGGATGGAATGCACATCCGGTTATTATTAATTACCTTTTTTCTACAATTCTTTCCTGAGTTAATAAAAGAAGGGCATTTATATATTTTACAAACTCCTCTTTTTAGAGTTAGAAATAAGAAAGAAACCATCTATTGTTATTCAGATGAAGAGCGAAAAGATGCCATTGAGAAATTAAAACCAAAACCTGAAATCACCCGATTTAAAGGATTAGGAGAAATTTCTCCGGATGAGTTTAAAAATTTCATTGGAGAATCCATTCGCTTGGACCCAATTATGATGGATAAAAATACCTCAATCGAGCAATTATTATCCTTCTATATGGGTAAAAATACCCCAGACCGCCAAGATTTTATTATTCAAAACTTGAAAGTCGATTTAGATGTTGTTGAAAATGCCTAAAATTTAAATATGAAAAATAGAAGTAGTTATTTAGTATTTATTTTGGTTTTTATAATTGGTTTCTCAGGCACCATTTTTATTATGAAAAACAATGATCATGTTGAATGTGAAACTGTAGTTAAAAAATATAAAAATAATGATGGCGAAATTGTAACTCTTAAGGAGCATGTTTGCAAAGAAAAATATTCATTTTAAAATAATACATAATTAGTATTCTATAGAATATAATTGATGAAAGACGAAGACGAAGATACTATTATCCCAAATGAAGATGAATTTAACGACGAGTTAAACGAATCTGCAATGGAAGAAGGCTTTGAAGACCTAAAATCTTCAGAAGGAAAGCATTTTTATGAAAACGATGAAGATGCTAATGATACCATTACCAAAGTTACAGGAATGTACAAAGATTGGTTTTTGGATTATGCTTCCTATGTAATTTTAGAACGTGCTGTTCCTGCTATAGAAGATGGTTTTAAACCAGTTCAACGTCGTATCATGCACTCTTTGAAAGAGTTAGACGACGGTAGATACAATAAAGTTGCCAATGTTGTAGGTCACACCATGCAATACCATCCACACGGAGATCAAAGTATTGCCGATGCAATGGTGCAAATTGGCCAACGAGAATTATTGATCGATTGCCAAGGGAACTGGGGAAATATTCTTACTGGCGATAGTGCGGCTGCATCAAGATATATTGAAGCCAGATTATCCAAGTTTGCTTTGGAAGTTTTATATTCTCCAAAAATAACTGATTGGGGAGTTTCCTATGATGGTCGTCGTGCTGAACCGAATAACCTACCTGTAAAATTCCCACTTTTATTAGCTTCAGGAGCTGAAGGAATTGCCGTAGGTTTATCTACAAAAGTACTTCCACATAATTTTAATGAATTAATTGACGCCTCAATAAAAATATTAAAAGGGAAACCTTTTACCATTTATCCTGATTTTCAAACTGCAGGAATTGCGGATATTACTAACTATAATGACGGAATGCGTGGCGGAAGAGTTCGTGTTCGTGCTAAAATTAGTCAGCTTGACAAAAATACTTTGGTGATAACCCAAATTCCATTTTCTACCAATACTACCACTTTAATTGATAGTATATTAAAAGCTAATGAAAAAGGAAAAATCAAAATCAAGAAAATTGAAGACAATACCGCTGCGGAAGTTGAAATCTTAATTCACTTATTTCCAGGCGTTTCTCCAGATAAAACTATCGATGCCTTATTTGCATTTACCGCTTGTGAAACTTCTGTATCTCCTTTGGGTTGCGTTATTGAGGATAACAGTCCGTTGTTTATTGGCGTTTCTGATATGCTTAAAATTTCTACCAATAGAACGGTTGGATTGTTAAAAAGTGAATTAGAAATTCAATTGAGCGAACTAGAAGAACAATGGCATTTTGCTTCTTTAGAGCGTATTTTTATCGAGCAAAAAGTCTATCGCTTAATTGAAGAAGAAGTAACTAAAGAAGGTGTTATTGATGCAATTGACGAAGGTTTGAAGCCACATATCAAACACCTAAAAAGGGCAATTACAGAGGACGATATTTTACGCTTAACAGAAATTCGAATCATGAGAATTTCTAAATTTGATAGCAACAAAGCACAGGATAAAATTGAAGCTTTAGAAGGGGATATCGAACAAGTAAAATTCGATTTAGAGAACCTAATCGATTTTGCAATCGCTTATTTCACTCGATTAAAAGAAAAATATGGAAAAGGTCGTGAGCGTCAAACTGAGCTTAGAATCTTTGATGATATTGAAGCTACAAAAGTAGTTTTAAGAAACACCAAATTGTACGTTAATAGAGAAGAAGGATTTGTCGGTACGAGTCTTAAAAAAGACGAATACGTAGCCGATTGTTCTGATATTGACGATATTATAGTTTTCCTTAGAGATGGAAAAATGATGGTTACCAAAGTAGATGCCAAAACATTTGTTGGTAAAGACATTATTCATATTGCCATATTTGACCGAAGTGACAAACGTACTATTTACAATATGATTTATCGTGATGGTAAAAACGGTCCTTCTTACATTAAACGATTTAATGTTTCAGGTGTTACCCGAGATAAATTCTATGATTTAACGAATGAAAAACCAGGATCGCAAGTGCTCTATTTTTCTTGTAATCCTAATGGTGAAGCAGAAGTGATAACTATATTACTTCGTCAAGTGGGAAGTATAAAGAAATTAAAATTCGATATCGATTTTGCTAATCTGGCAATTAAAGGACGTACCTCAAAAGGGAATATTGTAACTAAATACCCAGTTAAAAAGATCGAACTTAAAGAAAAAGGAATTTCTACATTATTACCTAGAAAAATTTGGTTTGACGATACCGTTCAAAGATTAAATGTTGAGGCTCGTGGGGAATTGTTAGGTGAATTTAGGCCGAGTGATAAAATTTTAATTATCCAACAATCCGGTAAATTGAAAGTGATCACGCCTGAATTAACTACGCATTTCGATGAAGATATGGTGGTATTGGAAAAATGGATTCCTAAAAAACCAATTTCAGCTATTTATTATGATGGTGAAAAAGAACGTTATTTTGTAAAACGATTCTTAGTTGAAGTTGAAAATAAAGAAGAGACGTTCATTACTGAACATCAAAATTCTCAATTAGAAATAGTTTCTACCGATTATCGACCTGTAGCAGAATTGATTTTTAATAAAATAAAAGGAGTTCAAAAAGACAATTTAAACGTTGATATTGAAGCTTTTATAGCGGTTAAAGGGTTTAAAGCTTTAGGTAACCAATTGACAACTGACAAGGTAAAACAAGTTAACTTGCTAGAACCTTTACCCTATGAAGTTCCTATAGAAGTAGTTCCTGAGGAAATTGAAGTTGAAGGAGATGAAGTTGAAAATGGAGAAACTGAAGAATACGACGACTCAGATATTCAATTAGACGAAGACGGGCAAATAACCTTATTTTAATTCTGCTGAAGAACTAAATTTAACAAAAACGCATTACTAATTATTTTGCAAAACGGACTTTTAAAAGTAATTTTGCACAACACAACAACAACACAATAAAATGATTCACTTTTTCGAAAACGAAACCAATACGGTTTTTGCTGTTCAATCGCAAAAAGAATTTTCTGCAGAAGACATTTCAAAATTAAACTGGCTTTTTGGCAACTCAAACAAAATATATAAATCCGTTCTAAATACTGTAGGAACGGATTTTTTTATTGGCCCACGAGCTACTATGATTACTCCTTGGAGTACTAATGCCGTTGAGATTACTCAAAATATGGGAATCTCTGGAATCGTTAGAATTGAAGAGTTTTTTAAAGTAAATTCCGATTATACCGATTTTGATCCGATGCTTTCGCAAAAATATTCTGAGTTAAATCAAACTATTTTTACAATCAATATCCAACCAGAAGCGATATTAGAAATTGATGATATTGAAAGTTACAATCAAAATGAAGGATTGGCTTTAAGCCAAGAAGAAGTAGATTATTTAAATAAATTATCAACTAAAATAGGAAGAAAATTAACCGATTCTGAAGTGTTTGGTTTTTCTCAAGCCAATTCAGAACACTGTCGTCATAAAATTTTCAATGGAACTTTTGTAATTGATGGTGTTGAAATGCCCACTTCCCTATTCAAATTAATAAAGAAAACATCAGCGGAAAATCCGAACGATATTGTTTCTGCTTATAAAGATAATGTTGCTTTTATAAAAGGACCAAAAGTGCAACAATTTGCACCTAAAAGTCCTGAAAAAGCTGATTTCTATGAAACCAAAGATTTTGATTCTGTTCTTTCGCTTAAAGCAGAAACACATAATTTCCCTACAACTGTTGAACCTTTTAACGGAGCCGCAACAGGATCGGGTGGAGAAATTCGTGATAGATTAGCCGGTGGTCAAGGTTCGATTCCACTTGCTGGAACGGCTGTTTACATGACTTCTTATTCTAGACTATCCCAATTGAAACCTTGGGAAAACGGAATGGCAGAAAGAAAATGGCTGTATCAAACTCCAATGGACATTTTGATAAAAGCCTCTAATGGAGCTTCCGATTTTGGAAATAAATTTGGTCAACCACTTATTACAGGATCAATTCTAACCTTCGAACACGAAGAAAACAATCGCAAATTAGGTTATGATAAAGTAATCATGCAAGCAGGTGGAATTGGCTATGGTAAATTAGACCAAGCCATCAAGCAAAAACCTAAAGCAGGTGATAAAATTGTGATTTTAGGTGGCGATAATTACCGAATTGGAATGGGTGGTGCGGCAGTTTCATCAGCTGATACTGGCGAATTTAGTTCTGGAATTGAATTAAATGCCATTCAACGTTCCAACCCAGAAATGCAAAAAAGAGCTGCAAATGCTATTCGTGGATTAGTAGAAAGCGATCACAATCCAATAGTTTCTATTCATGATCACGGTGCTGGCGGACACTTAAATTGCCTATCAGAATTAATTGAAGAAACGGGTGGATTAGTAGATTTAGATAAATTACCAGTGGGAGATCCAACGCTTTCAGCTAAAGAAATCATTGGAAACGAATCTCAAGAAAGAATGGGATTGGTAATTGGTCAAAATGACATTGAATTGCTTCAAAAAATTGCCGATAGAGAACGTTCTCCGATGTACCAAGTTGGAGACGTAACCGACAATCATCGTTTTACCTTTGAATCAAAAACAACAGGTAAAAAACCGATGGATTTTGCCCTAGAAGATTTTTTTGGAAGTTCTCCTAAAACAATCATGACCGATAAAACGGTTACGGTAAAATATACTGAAACTAGCTATTCGCAAGAAAAAATAGCAATCTATTTAGAGCAAGTATTACAATTAGAAGCCGTTGCTTGTAAAGATTGGTTAACCAATAAAGTAGACCGTTGTGTGGGTGGAAAAGTAGCTAAACAACAATGTACTGGTTCAATCCAATTGCCACTAAATAACTGTGGCGTTATGGCTTTGGATTACCTTGGAAAAGAAGGAATTGCAACGTCAATTGGCCACTCTCCTATTGCCTCTTTAATCGATCCTGTTGCGGGAACTAGAACTGCAATTGCCGAGGCTTTATCAAACATAATTTGGGCACCTATTAAAGACGGAATCAAAGGGATTTCTTTATCTGCCAATTGGATGTGGGCTTGTAAAAACGAAGGCGAAGACGCGCGTTTGTATGCTGCCGTTAAAAGTTGTTCTGATTTTGCTATCGAATTAGGAATCAATATTCCAACAGGGAAAGATTCCCTTTCAATGAAACAAAAGTATCCAAATGAAGAAGTTATTGCGCCGGGTACAGTAATAATTTCAGCAGGAGGAAATTGTACAGATATTAAAAAAGTAGTTGAACCTGTATTACAAATTGATGGAGGATCTATTTATTATATCAATTTGTCGCAAGACGATTTTAAATTGGGTGGAACTTCATTTGCTCAAGTATTGAATACTGTTGGAACAGAAGTGCCAACTATTAAAGATTCTAATTTTTTCAAAAAAGCATTCAATGTGATTCAAGACGCCATTGAAAACGATCAGATTATTGCTGGTCATGACATTGGAAGTGGCGGATTGATTACCACTTTATTAGAAATGTGCTTTGCCAATACTAATTTAGGTGCTACAATAGATTCGTCCACTTTTGAAGAAAAAGATTTAATAAAAATTCTTTTCGCTGAAAATATCGGAATTGTTTTCCAAGCAAAAAATGATGTTGAATTGGAAAGCAAATTAAATTCCAGTAACCTTGCTTTCCATAAAATAGGAAAAGTATCTAGTGAAGCTACTTTAAACTTTGGTCAATTATCATTTGACATATCAAAATACAGAGATATTTGGTATTCAACTTCTTATTTATTGGATCAAAAACAATCGAAAAACGGTATGGCAAAAGCGCGTTTCGAAAATTATAAAAACCAACCTTTAAATTACACTTTTCCAACACATTTTACTGGAAAAAAACCCGTAATCGACGCATCAAAATCGCGTCCGAAAGCAGCTATTATTCGTGAAAAAGGAAGTAATTCCGAGCGTGAAATGGCCAACGCGATGTATTTGGCAGGTTTTGATGTGAAAGACATTCACATGACCGATTTAATTTCGGGAAGAGAAAATCTAGAAGATATTCAGTTTATTGGTGCAGTAGGTGGATTTTCAAATTCAGATGTTTTAGGATCAGCAAAAGGTTGGGCTGGAGCATTTTTATACAATGAAAAAGCAAAAACGGCATTGGCAAATTTCTTCAAAAGAGAAAACACTTTATCAGTAGGAATATGCAACGGATGTCAGTTGTTTATGGAGTTGGAAGTCATTAATCCAGAGCATGGAGTACATGGAAAAATGAAACACAATACTTCTAAAAAACACGAAAGTGGATTTACCTCTGTGACCATTCAAGACAATAATTCAGTTATGTTATCTACACTTGCAGGAGCTACTTTGGGAGTTTGGATTTCGCATGGTGAAGGCCGATTTAATCTACCTTTACTGGAAGAAAATTACAATATCGTTTCTAAATATGCTTACGCTGATTATCCTGCAAACCCAAACGGTTCCGATTATAACACGGCAATGCTATGCGATAAAACAGGACGCCATTTAGTGATGATGCCACATATTGAACGCTCGACATTTCAGTGGAATTGGGCGAATTATCCAAAAAACAGAAACGATGAAGTTTCCCCATGGCACGAAGCATTTGTAAATGCTAGAAAGTGGATAGAAAATAATTAAAATAAAAAAACTCATTGATTTCCAATGAGTTTTTTTTATGTAGTTTAATTCAATTATTTCACAGAATCTTTTCTACTAATATAATTGTGTAAGAAATCACCTTTTGGTTTTCCTAAATCAAAGGAGCTCCATTTGGTTAAAATGCGAGTACTAGTTCTTGCTTTATCTTTGTCCCAATTTTCATATTCAATTCGGTAAACCGCAGAATACAATTCGGCACGCCCTACTCCATGGTAACAATGAATTAATACAGGATAATTTGCTGAATTATCCATTATTTTATAAAATAAATTTAAATTATCATTGGTTGGAACTTGATCTGAACCGTCATTAAAATAATTTACACCATTTAATTTATCAACTGCATTTTTCTCAGCTTCTAATTCCGCTACATTTTCAGGATTATTTATATCGTCACCTGTTCCTGGAAACCGCAAATCGACAATCGACTTGATTTTATATTTTTTTACGTAAGATTCTAATTCATCTGGAGGAATTACACCTGATTTATATACTTTTCCTTCCGTAATGGTTTCGAAGTTATGATTTATATTCATATCGTATACATATTTTCCACCGAATAGAAGTGCCAATACAAAAAGTAAAATCCCGATTGTTTTAAAATATTTTTTCATGGGGTAAAATTAAAAACTAAAATTCTAATTTGAGTTAATTATATAAAATTAATTAATAAGTTTTTAATTTGTATATTTTTCATTAATTTGCATCTACTTAAAATCAAGTCAAAAATGACAAATGTAACTCGGTTATTTGAATTTCCTTATTATCAATTAGAAAAATACAATTCCATTTCGGATGCATTAGTAACGAAATATGAAGGGAAATGGATAAAAACTTCAACTCAGGAATACATTAATAAATCCAATGCTATTTCGCGCGCTTTATTAAAAATTGGCGTTCAGAAAGACGATAAAATTGCAGTAATTTCTACCAATAATAGAACGGAGTGGAATATTGTTGATATTGGGATTTTACAAACAGGGGCTCAAAACGTACCTATATATCCTACCATTTCAGAAGTAGACTATGAGTACATATTAAATCATTCTGAATCAACTTATTGTTTTGTATCAGATGCTGAAATATTACGTAAAGTCAATCTTATAAAAGCAAATGTTCCTAAACTTAAAGAAGTTTATTCATTTGATACAATCGAAGGATGTAAGAATTGGACCGAACTACTTGCTATTGGTGAAGACCAATACAACCAAGATGAAGTGGAAGCCAGAAAAAAATTGGTTCAACCAAATGATCTAGCTACCATAATTTACACTTCAGGAACTACCGGAAAACCAAAAGGCGTGATGCTTTCACATGACAATATAGTTTCGAATGTATTTGCAGGGGCAGCAAGAATTCCTCTATCGCCAGGCAACAGCCGCACAATGAGTTATTTACCTGTTTGCCATATTCTAGAGCGTTTTTACCTTTATTTATGTCAGTATTATGGTGTTTCAATTTATTTTGGGGAATCAATTGATAAAATTGGTGACAACCTAAAAGAGGTAAAACCTAATTTAATGACAGGAGTTCCTCGAGTTCTTGAAAAAGTATATGATAAAATTTATGCTAAAGGATTAGAGCTGAAGGGAATTAAAAAAATGATCTTCTTTTGGGCTTTAAATTTAGGTTTTAAATATAAACCCTATAATGAAAATGGTTGGTGGTATGAATTCCAATTGAAAATCGCACGTAAACTAGTTTTCAGCAAATGGAAAGAGGGTGTTGGAGGAAATTTAGAAATGATTGCTTGCGGAAGTGCTGCTTTGCAACCTAGATTGGCACGGATTTTCGCTGCTGCAAATATAACTATTATGGAAGGCTATGGATTAACGGAGACTTCCCCTTTAATTTCTATTAACGACATGAGAAACCGTGGCTATAAAATAGGAACTGTTGGGAAAGTAGTTGATAAAGTGGAAATCAAAATTGCTGAAGACGGTGAAATCCTTTGTAAAGGACCGAATGTGATGCTGGGATATTATAAAGATAAGGAACAAACAGACGAAGTTTTAAAAGACGGTTATTTTCATACTGGTGATATTGGAGAAATCGATACTGAAGGGTTTTTGAAAATCACTGACCGTAAAAAAGAAATGTTTAAAACCTCTGGCGGAAAATACATTTCACCACAATTACTTGAAAATGCCTTCAAACAATCTCGTTTTATAGAACAAATTATGGTTATTGGTGACGGACAAAAAATGCCAGCTGCGTTTATTCAGCCCCATTTTGACTATATTAAAGAATGGCAAAAATTACACGATATGACTCCAGATACTTCATTTGAAGCCATTGCAAATAATCCAAAAGTAATAGAACGGATTCAAGAAGAAGTAAATAAAATCAATGAAAAGTTTGGAAATTGGGAAAGAGTCAAGAGATTTGAACTTACTCCTGAACTATGGACAATTGATGGAGGACACGTAACTCCCACTCTAAAACTAAAGAGAAAAGTGGTACTCGAAAAGTACAAAGAACTATTTACTAAAATTTACGGCTAAAGAAAACTCCTCAAAATATGAGGAGTTTTTTTTTAACATAAAAATTAATAAAAAATACTATGCGCGCATACTATTTTTTATTACATTTGAAAATAAATGAAAAATAATGAAAGAGAAAACAATAGATTATATACTTAGAGCAACTTGGCAGGCGGTCTCGAGGATGTATAATGACGAAGCACAAAACTTTGGTGCTTCAATGGCTACTGGATTTGCTTTACTAAGTATGGATAAAGACAAAGGAACTCCTTCCACTTCATTGGGTCCTAAAATGGGAATGGAAGCTACAAGCTTAACCCGAACTTTAAAATCAATGGAAGATAAAGGATTAATTATTAGAAAGAAAAACCCAGATGATGGTCGGGGTGTATTAATTTACCTCACCGACTTTGGAAGAGAAAAACGAGAATTATCGAGAAATACCGTTTTGAAATTTAATGATACCGTTAAAAAACATATTTCTGAAGAAAAACTAAAGCACTTTACTGAAGTAACTGATATCATTAATGATTTAATTCTGGAGAAAAAGATATTTAGTAATGGAGATAATACAACTGACCAAAAAAAATAAATAGATGAAACGTACCATTAAAAAAGTTGCAGTTCTAGGTTCCGGTATAATGGGATCCGGAATTGCATGTCATTTTGCCAATATCGGAGTTGAAGTTTTACTATTAGATATTATCCCAAATCA
>CALPNL020000050.1 GCA_943324925.2 Chitinophaga pinensis
ATTAGCAATTACTTTTACCAGTTTTGGTTTACTTTTTTTATTGTTTTTCTTTTTAAAATTTAGTGACAGTTTACCTCTTCCAGAAATGGAAGGCGGTGGTGGCGGTGGAGAAATCGCAGTGAATTTTGGAGATAGTGAATTAGGTTCCGGAGATAACTTTGATTCCAAAGAAGTAATTACTGCTGCACCTGAAGAAGTAACCGAAACCCCAACCGAAGAAAAAGAAATCATAGTATCCGAAAATGAAGAAGCACCAACGGTAGCTGAAGTGAAGAAACCCGATCCAAAAACTGAAAAGAAAGCAGAAGAAAAACCGGTAGTTAAACCAACGCCAAAACCCTCAAAATCGACCTCAGATGCCTTATCAAATTTATTAAATGGATCGAATAAAGAAGGGGATGGAAACGATAAAACTGCAGGAAATAAAGGAAAGTCCAATGGTGATAACAATTCAAAAGGGTACAATGGCGGTGGCGGAAGTGGAACTGGTTCGGGAGGTGGAAATGGATCTGGCGAGGGATTAGGAACAGGAAGCGGTTATGGAACAGGAAGCGGATCAGGCAAAGGATCAGGTAATGGAAATTGGAAATTAGACGGCAGAAAATTAAGATCAAGTAGTAAACAACGACAAAAATGCAATGAATCGGGTACTGTTGTAGTACAAATAAAGGTTAATAGAAATGGAAATGTAATTGCTGCAAAATATACAAAAGGTACAGACAACACCAGTCAATGTTTGTTAGAACCAGCTTATGAAATAGCAAAATCTTATAAATGGGAGCCCGACCCTAATGCACCTGAAACACAAATCGGATATATTACAATCAATTTTAAATTGGGTGAAACTCCATAATTGTCAAATTATTTTGATTTAATGAACTATCAGGAAACTTTAAATTGGATGTTCAACCAACTTCCTATGTACCAACAACAAGGTGCATCAGCCTATAAAGAGGACTTGACCAATAGCCTATTTTTGTCCAATTATTTAGGAAACCCTGAAACAGATTTAAAATTCATTCACGTTGCAGGCACCAATGGAAAAGGATCCACCTCGCACCTACTTGCTTCTGTTTTAAAAGAAGCAGGTTATAAAGTGGGTTTGTACACTTCACCTCATCTTAGAGATTTCAGAGAACGAATTAAAATTATAAGTCCCGAAGTTTCAGGAGAAATTTCTGAAGAATTTGTTTGTGAATTTATTGGCCAACATATTGATTTCTTTGAGGTGAATGAATTGAGTTTTTTTGAAATGACCGTTGGATTGGCATTCGAATATTTCAAAAAAGAAAAAGTGGACATCGCAATAATTGAAGTGGGCTTGGGCGGCCGATTGGATTCTACCAATATTATAACTCCATTGATTTCGGTGATAACCAATATTGGAAAAGACCACGTTCAGTTTTTAGGAAATACACTTGAAGCTATTGCAAATGAAAAAGCGGGAATTATAAAAAATAATATTCCAGTGGTTATTGGCGAATATAACAATGAAACGAAACCGGTATTTTTAGCTAAAGCAAATTCAACTCATTCTGCAATTTTCTTTGCATCAGATACTATCGTTGAAGACTACCCTTCCGATTTAAAAGGCAATTATCAAATTTCAAATAAGAAAACGGCCCTTCAAACCTTAAGAATAGTAAATACAATTCCAGGATTTGAAGTTAGTGAAACTGCTATTAAAAACGGATTTCTAAAAGTTGGTAAAAACACGGGACTTCAAGGAAGATGGCAACAATTAAGTAGTACTCCAAAAACCATTTGCGATACCGCGCACAACAAACATGGTTTAGAGCTAGTGTTAAACCAATTGGAAAATGAAGAATTCGATACCTTACATTTTGTTTTTGGGGTAGTCAACGACAAAGATTTAGATGAAATTCTACCGTTATTTCCAAAAAAGGCAATTTATTATTTTTGCAAACCAAATATGCCTCGCGGATTGGACGCCCAAGTTTTGGAACAAAAAGCGATGGAATTTGGATTGACAGGAAAAGTATACAATTCAGTTTCAGAAGCTTATGCGAGCGCTAAAGAAAATGCAGCGACAACCGATTTTATATACATTGGCGGAAGCACCTTTGTAGTAGCAGAAATATTGTAATTATTTTAAAAATAGTTTGCAAATACAGAAAAGAGACTTATATTTGCACACCTATTTAGGGCGATTAGCTCAGCTGGTTCAGAGCACCTCGTTTACACCGAGGGGGTCGGGGGTTCGAACCCCTCATCGCCCACAAACAAAAAGACAAACAAATTCAGTTTGTCTTTTTTTTATTCCTCTACTAAAAGTTTCTGTTTCTTATTTCAAATGAATTTAATTGTTAATTTCATTTTACACGAAGTATTTAAAAATTAATTATATTTGTGTAATCGATTACAAAAAAATCATAAAATCAATAAAAAATTATGAAACGAATTTTATCCTTCTTATTTATTTTATTTTCTATTATTCAAATGTCTTCTCAAACCATTACTCAAACTGGTGGATGGCTTGAATGCGCTTTTGTTAAATGGACACCTGTTGCAGGCGCAACTAGCTATAACGTTTATTATACAGGAGGCGGGCAAACCAATAGACAAATTGACACGCAATTAATACGAAGCTATGGAAGCTATTACAGAGCGGACGTGATTGGGCTTACTCCCGGAACCTATACCATTAAAGTTGCTCCTGTAATTAATGCCGTTGAAGGAGTTGGAACAATTACAAGCCCTATTACTGTAGTGGCACATGACAGAAATGGATTTGCATTTAGCGGAGGTCGAATTCCCGGAGGTTATAACTTAGATGGTACTCCAAAAACAGGAGCTGTAATAATTTACATCACACAAAACACTAAAAATAACGTATCAATGAATATCACTGGAGCAACGGTTAACCCCTGTGTTGGCTTTCAAAATATATTATATGGGATAAAAAAAGGAAGAGATACTCGACCATTTATTTTTAGAATGATTGGAAATATTACTGATTGTAATGTACTAGAAGGAGGTGATATTGTAATTGAAAACTTAAATAACGCCGCTAGTTCAGTTACTATTGAAGGTGTTGGCTCTGATGCTGTAGCAAATGGATTTGGAATTCGAATAAAATCGGGATCAAATATAGAGATCAGAAACATAGGATTTATGAATACTAATGCTTCAGAAGGAGATAACATTGGATTACAACAAGATAATGATCATATTTGGGTTCATAATTGTGATCTATTTTATGGCGCACCAGGTGGTGCTGCCGATCAAATTAAAGGTGATGGTGCATTAGATTGTAAAAAGTCTACTTTTTGCACCTTTTCCTATAACCATTTTTGGGATAGTGGGAAAAGTAATCTTTTAGGACTTAGTGAAAATACAACTTCCGGTTTATATGTTACTTACCACCATAATTGGTATGATCATTCTGATTCACGTCATCCACGCGTTCGTTATTACTCTGCTCACGTTTACAATAATTACTACGATGGAAATTCGAAATATGGAACAGGTTCAACCATGGGGTCCTCTGTTTTTATGGAAAGTAATTATTTTAGAAATTGCAAATATCCTATGTTAACTTCTATGCAAGGTTCCGATATTTTTGGGGGATCGGCCGGAACATTTTCTGGGGAAGATGGAGGCACTATAAAAGCATATAACAATACAATGAGCGGTCAAACTAGATATGTTCCTTATAACGCAACGACTAATCCTATTGAGTTTGATGCAATAGAAACTAGTACAAGAAACCAAATTATTAGCAATACCATTAGATCAAAACAAGGTGCCAATACCTATAATAATTTTGATACCGATCCAACATTATATGTAAATAGTTTAACTGTTGATAGCCCTACAGATGCAAGAGATAAAGTTATTCTTCATTCCGGGAGAGTTTCTGGAGGCGACCTAATTTGGTTATTTAACAATGCCGTGGATGATATTTCATATGATTTAAATACTGGTTTAAGTTCCGCTTTAACGGGATACACAACAAGTTTAGTACTTGTACAAGGGGAATCTCCAACGGTTGCAGGTAGCAGTCAAACATTAGTCACGACAACAGATAATAATCAATCTGTAAATAGCGGAACTGCAATAAATGACATGGTATTTATATGGGGAGGAGACGCAACAGATGTTACTATTTCTGGTCTACCAGCTGCCGGAATAACTTTTGTTAAAAACCAAGCAACTAAAACGGTTACCGTTTCTGGAATTCCAACTGGAGCTGTAACATTTACAATTACAACTATAGGTTCTATAGGCACCCCCGTATCGGCAACTGGAACAATATTGATAAATGGGGCGACCCCAGGAGATCAAATTCATAATTTTACAGCTTCTGTATTAAATAGTACTTTCTATACCTTTGCCTCTGCAAATATGAATTCAACTCCGGGCTCAGCAACCTATGATGGATTAACATTAACAGAGAGGTTAAAAATTGAATCTGCTACAATAATTACTTATACCACTACATTGTTGTCCACTTTGACTTTGGTTTTCGATCCCTCTTTTACCGGAACAATTAAGTTAAATGGAATTTCTTATACTGCAGTCGCAGGAGTAGTAATTATTCCTAATGTACCTATTGGATTAAATACAATTACTAAAGGATCAACCACTAACTTGTATTACATCAAAACAGTATTTACTCCATCGTTAGGAACAAATACTATTTTAACGGAAGAGCGTTTAGTCTTATACCCTAATCCCGTTTCAACTCATCTTTCAATTGAATCAATAGATACCATTGAATCAATATCAATATATAATATAGCCGGATCGTTGATAAATAAAGTAAGCGGTGACACTAGAAATCTTGAGGTTTCCTACCTAAGTAAAGGAAGTTACTTTATTAAAATTCAAACAAATAAAGGGATCATAAATAGACGTTTTATTAAAAAATAAATACTCTGAATATTTATAATTAAAACCGTTATTATTCAATAACGGTTTTTTTATACTCCAGTTAAAATAAATAAATCAACAAGAAATCATAAAGTAATAAAAACTAAATTGTATAAAAAAACCTTGCCTACTGCAAGGTTTTTTATTTAGTAATGAAAGTTCCTGAAAGGAATATAATGTATTATTTCACTAATACTTTTAATGATTTTTGACCTTCAGCAGAATTTACATTTACGATATATAAACCTGAGTTCAACAATTCAAAGTTAGTATCAGTAGAAGTTGCAAAAGATTTAACTAATGCTCCTGTCATGTTATACACATTTACTTGAGTTTCAGAAGTTACATTTAAAACGTTAATTTGTTTACCGTTTGAAAAAACATTTACAGCATTTAAATCAAAGTTATTCAATCCAAGTGAAGGAGTATTTACTGTTGCTCCTGTAACCTCAATTTTGTACAAGTTATTAGATTGATCACCATAGATATAAATTTTACCAACAGCTGCTGCAGCGGCAGAAATAGTTGTTGTCAAAATTACTACATCACCATTTGTTCCACCAGTTGCTGAATCGTTAGACGAAGCAGAACCTAACAAAGTAGTTCCGTTTGTACAAAAAATAGTTCTTGTTGAACCGTTACTACCTGTTTTAAACCAAACTTTTACAGTGCATCCACCATTAACAGTGAAATATACATAGCGTTGTACAGGCAAATAAACTGGAGCAGTTACACTACCACCACCATTCATTTGAAAACGGTTAGTACCAACAAAACCATCAGAAAAAGTAGCAGAACTTGCATTCACGGCACCAAAATTGGTGTTGGTAGCAATTGGAAATAAACCCAATTGATCAACTACCATTTCATTGCTACCAATTCCGGTAGTCAAAGGCCAAATAGTTGTATTACTAAAATCCCAAGTTTTAGTTTGAGCGTTAATAAAAGTTGCTGAAAACAGCATTGTAAATAAAAAAGTTAGTAAAGTTTTTTTCATAATTTATTGTTTTTTTGTTGTTTAAATTTTGTAATCGATTACACAAATATAATATTGTTTTTTTTAATTAAAAAATATTTAATTCCATTTTTAATAATTTAACATTAAAATAGCTCCCTATTTCACAATCAAATAAATACCCGTAGAGTTCCAATTATTGAGTTACCAATTTAAAGGTATTTACTAATCCTCCAGATTTTATCTTAACAATCCAAAGTCCATTCTGCATTATAAAAGAAACATCAGAATTAACATTCCATTTTTTAACTAACATTCCTTTAATATCGTAAATTGATATTTCAGAATCGGATTTTATGTTAGAAATAGCAATGGTATTTTTATAGGCTATTGCTTTTACAATTGTTGTTGGTTGCATCTGATTATTAGACAAAGCTTCATTTGCAATTAATTGTGGAATTGGATCCCAATTATCATTCCCTTTTGTAAAGTTAAAGGTACTTATTGCAGTTCCGTCAGTTAATGTTGGATTTGTTAAACTTGTTGCCCAAGTTGCTCTACTAGGGGTATTATTTACGCCCGATAATTCAACAGTCCCATACTCATACATTCCAGCTGAGTTACCGCTTAAAGTGTTTTGCCAACCTAAAGGTACAATAAGTGATTGACCCACAAATCCAGGACTATCTGAGGTTTCAATCGTGGTGTTAAAAAAAACAACCTCGCTAGTATTTGCAGCCCAAGGGCGACCAAAATAACCAGGTTTCGCTTTGTATTGTGATGCTGATTCAACTTGGGGAATAGCACTAGTTACTGTGCATTGGTACATTAAAAATCCCCTGCCACTGGATTGTTGTGCTGCCGTAATATAAGCTTGGTCATTTGAGGCATCACTTACATTCATACTTAAATTAGATTTATAAAAAACAGCATTCATTCCCCCAAAAATATAATCAACTGCTCCCATAATATCACCTTTATAAACCACTACCCTAGCTCCTGATCCTCCAAAAAAGGAATCTTGACGACCGACCACTCGACATTTATTAAGTATCACTTTATCAATATTATTTGGAACAGCAATTGCCGCCGCTCTTTCAACTAATGTTCTACTTTGAACTGCTGTACTACCCGCAACAGTTGGTCTTATTCCTGGAGAACCTGAAGTCCACATCACTAAAACGTCTTGCGACTCTTTATTAGAAATATATTGATTGAATGAATTTTCAAAAATAATATCATCGGCCTGAAATCCATTGGCATTTACAACAACAGTTGCATTCCAATAGGACCCATTAGTGGTTCCACTAACATTTTGATAATTGGTGAACCCATTTTCTCTATTCACATTCAATACTTCCTGATTCCATTTTTGATCGTTACCCATACTGAAATAATTGTACCCAACACCGTAATAGGAGGTTATTCTTACCGCCCCAGGAGCGATATTGACTCCTTTATCAATTAAATTAGTGTTAGGATTTGCAGCGGCATTTTTTAAAGTAATGTTTTGATCTTTTATTACAATCATCTCCTCATAATTCCCGGAGTCAATCAAAATGGTTACCCGATCATTATTGGGTCTTATCATATTTGCGACCGCTTGGAGGGCTCCATTAATTGTTTGAAATTGTTTGTTTACACCTACTGTTAATGTAGGAGCATACTGCAATCTGGTCCCAATTTTAATTTCAGGAAAGTAAGATGTTAATGTAGTTGCCCCCCCAACCAAAATATTTACATAACCCGAAGTAGTTCCTGTATAACTATAGGTAGCATATTCTAAAATGTTGGTGGAATTTGTTGCCGTGGTAAATGTAGCCCCACCTTCAATTGAAAAATTAGCTGTAAAATAATAGGCCACTGTAATTGATTCACCCGGGTTAACAGGAACGCGAATTGTTGACCCAGTTTTTGCCGTTAAATGCCCTGAAGCTGGTACAGTAGTGATTTGTCCTGCTAAAAGCATTCCTTTATAAGCTGCTGTTGTAGTAGTTGAAATGGTTCTGTCTTCAAATGACCAAACAGTAACTGGCCTAAAAGCCAATGTTTTGGAAACAGCCGCCCCATTTACCCTTAAATTAGAAACCAATCCTAAATCTACTGGGAAATTATCTAATCCGTTGAAGGATATGGAGTAAGTTCCATTTCTTAAAGAAATTGGTGAAGTTGCGCTGAAATTATATACATAATTGCTTTCATTCAGATTTGTAAAAGTCAAATTTAAACTAGATAATTGAGTTGGATTTAAACCAGTTGCATTAATCGTTATTGGAAAAACTGGTTTAAGTGTAAATGCAATATTTGAATTTGTATTTGAGGCCGGAATGGTTATTGTATTTGCCAATATTTCGAAATCATTAACTCCTTGAGAAGCTATAGTATATTGGATATTTGGCTCTAATTGAACAGTATAAGTTGAGGTTGTTGTGTTTATAACAGGAACTGGTACATAAACTCTAGAAACAGTTGGAGTGTAAGTTAAATTCAAGCTTGAAATTGAGGTTCCTAATCCAGTAATACTTCCTGTTACGGTATTTAAATTTACCGCAATAATTGTTATGTCTTTAGTAGCATTTGGCGTTGTAACTCCAATTGAGCTGTATGTAAGACCGTTACTAATTACAAAACCATTTGCATTCACCAGGCTTAATTGATAGTTATAACCCACAGGGATTCTTACATTGTAAGCACCCGAAGTAACTATCGACGACCAGGATTTCCCAGCTGCATTTGTATATACAATAGAATAGCCGGCCGGTATTCCTGGTGCTTGAGCAACATTAACATTTCCCGAAAGATTAACATAGGTAGCCGCTTTTCTAAAAATTCTATAAAAACTAGCTTTAGCAGTAGCGTCATAAATTCTATACGCCCCTGCATATTTTGCAACATAATTCACCTCTGTGATACTTCCACTAGTAGCTGTAGTGGGAAGGTTATCTGTTTGCAAACTTGGATTAGAAACATTAGCAAATGTTAATAATCCAGCGGTATCTCCTCTGGCAATAACTTTTACTTCATCGTCTTCTGCAAGGTTTAAACTTAAATACCTAGAACTTGCAATATTTCCAGCCATAGTAGCATTTCCATTACAATAAATTCTCCCATTATGGGTGGTAACACTTGCTATATTTGTATCGTATCTAGTAATTAAGGTATTGGTAGTTCTTAATCGATCACTTGTTCCACCTGACCAAGAAAGCGCACCGGCTGTAAAACTCACCGGCATTAAATTAGTAGTACTTACACTACCTGGAGTTATTGAAGAAGCATACCATGAGTTGATAATGGTTTCATTTAATAAATTATTATACAGATTAGTGTCTAATTGTGTTGCTCCAAAATCCCAAACATCAGTCATTTGAGCATTAATTGTTTGAGTATTTAATAAAACTGTAATAAATACTAAATAGAAATACTTTTTCACGTTAATTATTTTTAATGAATACTTAATTGTTTTCTCCAAACTGGATAAAGTTCTAATACTGCTTTTGCATCATCGGAATACCACGCATATCCGTTTCTTCTTTCAGGACCAATTTCAGCCAAGGTTGCTTTTCTTATTCCATCTCTATCACAAAAAAAAGGTTCATTGGTATTAATGTCCATGAACCTCGCCCAAAGCGGTTTTCCATCTTTAGTTTCAACCACTACTCTGTTCTTTTTCCCGTCTTTGGTTAATTCGGTTGCTAATTTAATGTTGCTAATTTTTGTTTTTTCAAACCATCGAACTGCTCCTTCTACTGCGGCGATAATTTCTTTATTTGGATTTTCAATCGACATTAATAAAAGTACAATTTTAACCGATTCTTTACCGCTCAAAGATATCAATTCATAAGCTCTTGCTTTTGCAGGTAAAAGTGATACTTCATCATATTGAGCGCACCAAGAGGTGAGTTCATCATTTTGTTTATATTGCGTTTTTAAAATACAATCAATCCCTTTATCAAATGCAATTTTAATTTTATCAATAATTTCTATAGAGGGTTTAATAGAGTAATATCCGGATTGGTTTTTCAACTCTTTGAATATCCACAAAATATTTGCCATCGAATCGTCATTGTAAGTAATATGGGAATAATATCCTTTCATTAAAGGGTAAAATTGTGGCCAACCCCCATTATCATATTGGGCTTCAAGTAAATAATCGATCCCTTTTAGAAATGCTTTTTTGTATCTTTCATCGGGATTTTTTTTATACATTTTAGACAAATAAAGTAGCTCTTGACAAGTAGCTCCATTATCTGTAGTGCATTCAATTGGATCGTATTTTAAGACCAACAACTTTTGCTTTTCTTCAATAGATAAAGGGTTTTGCATTTGAATATTCTTAGGCCAACCGCCAATATCTCTTTGGTACAATAACACATTTTCAGCAATTTCTTTAGCTTCATTTGTCGAAAACCAATTTTCGTCTTTATTTTCAATTATACTTCTCCACGATTTATCCTGTACTTGAGCATGAAAGCTAGTAAAAAAGAAAAGCAGTAAACAGTTAAAAACAATTTTAAATATTCTCATTATATTTTTTATTTGACAAATCGAATCCAGTCGATATTCATGCTTCCCGCATCGTTAATAAATCCATTTCTTAAAGCGACGAAACCTATTTTTGAACCAATCCATTTTCCTTCTTTTGCTTTGAATGGCATTCCTATATTTTTGAAGACGCTTCCATCTTCACTGTATTGAAATCGACAAGTTCCATTTGATTCAACTTGAACTTGTAAATAAATTGTATTGGTATATAATTGTATCGATTCTGATTCAACTTCCAGCTCTTTTTTATCTGCTTTTTTGCAATTGATTTGAGACACATAAAGTTTACCCCCTGATTGTTTCAATTTTAGATAGGAATAATCCAATCCCATAACCACCAATCCCACTTCTTCCTCATCCAATCGAGAATTAAATGTAAGCTTTGTCGTTGCAGTAAATTCATCACTAGGAAATTTTTGCAATAATAGGTTTGGAATATCAAATAAATTAATTGCCTCTTTCGGTTTGGGCATACAATTCAATTGGTAGTAACCAAGAACAGAAGGAAATCCCCAAGC
>CALPNL020000051.1 GCA_943324925.2 Chitinophaga pinensis
AGGTCCATTGCATGTAATGCCCCAGCTAAAACTGCTTCTTGCCCATTGTATAAATGTAGGAAACCTCTTACTTTTTGTTGAATGTAAAGCGCTGCTAATTTGTCTTCAAATTTTCTCCAAAGTAGCATGTCTTCGTACCACTTTAAGTAAACTTCTTTTGTAACTTCTTTCATTTTAGTAGATTGTTTATTGTATTTGCATTTTAATAACTATTTGAAAAATAGAATTACACACAAATTTCAAGATGCAAAAATAATACATTACTTCTAAGAAGTAAAATATAATAGTATTTTTATTTAATAATTTATAACCATCACTATTAATACTATTTATTAGCTGCTTTTTTTATGAAATTATTTAATAAAAGCAGTATTATTTAATATAATGTAATTATCGCCGCTTTATAGAGATTAAATGTTTTACAGTAATTTCTTATCAAACATTAGGGGTAGTAAATTCTTCAATGAATCTGATTTATAAACGTTTCCTGATTCCCCCATAAAATAGATTTCTATAGGCTGTTCTTGTTTTATTTCATATTCAGAAATAGATTGTCGGCAGGCACCACAGGGTGGAATAGGAGTAAGTGTTGGATTATGATCAGCCGTTGCTGTGATTGCCATTTTTATTATTTTGGCTTCAGGATAAAGGGCCCCCGCAGAAAAGATAGCTACCCTTTCAGCGCAAAGGCCAGATGGGTAGGCCGCATTTTCTTGGTTAGAGCCTAAAACAATTTGATTGTTATCTAACAATAGTGCCACACCCACTCGAAAATGGGAATAAGGAGCATACGCTTTTTTCCTAATCTCCACTGCTTTTTCCATCAATGAAAAGACGTTATCTGGTAATTCAGTTACGGAATCAAATAGGGTAAAGGTGGTAATAATGCTAATTTCTTTCATAGTTTTTCGAGGAAAAAAAATCCAAATTTCATTGAAATTTGGATTGTGATTTTTTAATAAGTTTCTATTAGTATTCTTCGTACTTTTCTCCAAAGTTAAATGTTAAGGAGAATCGCAGTGTATTTTCTAGTGGGTTTTGAACTTTTGAGGTGGACATTAGGTAAGAAACATCAATCTTAACTACATTGTATTTAAATCCGGCCCCAAAAGTAAAATATTGTCTTGCTCCTTTAACTGGACTTTCGTGAAAATAACCCATACGCATCGCAAAGGAGTCTTGATATAAATATTCTGCTGCTGCCGAATAAGTTATTTCTTTCAACTCTTCGCCAAAACCTCCTGGAGCGTCATTAAAAGATTGAAAAATACCAGGAACCCAACCAATTTTCTTATAATCCGCATTTGCATCTCTTAAATCTTGGGTATTTGTTAAACCATCTTGGTTGTAATCGTAAATATTAGAACTGTCTACTTGAGGAGTTGGCACCAATAATTTATTTAATTCTAAACTGGTAGTAATTTTGTTGTAATCATCAAATATAAAATCAAAACTACCTCCTAATTTCATTTGTGCTGGTAAAAAATTTGCATTGATATCTGAAACGTTAGCGTCATAATTTATTTTTGGACCCAAGTTTTGAAAGTTGAAACCCAATCGGTAGCGTCCATCAAAATCGGAGAAGGCAGTTTGCTCTGACTGAAAAAATCCAGCTACATCAAATGCAAATGTTTTTGCTGCAGTCCTATCGTTATTGGAATCGATTTTTAAACTGGAACTTATAAATCTCCCTGCCACCGACATAGAGAATTTATCACTCAATTTAAGGGCGTAGGATCCATCTAATGAAAATTCGTTTGGTTTAACCACATTTGCTGGATCAAAAGCATTTTCACGCAATTCAATTTCTCCCAAGCTGAAATAACGAATACTTCCTGCAAAAGCACTTCTTTCGTTGATTTTATTAAAATAGTTTACTTGTCCTAATGAAATGTCATTTACTAAAGCGGTAAGATAAGGGGTGTAGCTAGTTGTAAATCCTTGTTTTTCTGTTGAAAAGGCATATTTTGCTGGATTCCATTGTTGAGAAAAGGCATCAGCCGAAGTGGCAACACCTTGGTCTCCTAAACCTGCAGCTCTTGCATCAGCAGCAATTAATAAAAACGGAACACCCGTAGTTATTACTCTTTCTTGTGCTTTTAGGTTAGATATTGCAGTAATGCAAAACACTAGTATAGCTATTCTTTTCATTCTATTTTAAAATTATATTAGACAAATATAGTACATTATTAAAGTATTACCAATTTTTCAAACTTTTCCGTTTTTTGATTGGTTAAAGTAGATTTAACAGTCAATTTATAGACGTAAACTCCTTTACCAATTTTATCACCAAAATCATCTTTACCATCCCATGTGATCTCCCTCGAAAGAAAGCCATCGGTATAAACGATTTGATTTTTAGACCAAACTATTTTACCTGTAATGGTCATCACTTGAACCTGTACCTCAAGAGTCTCATAGGGATGGTTGTGGGTGAACCAAAATTGGGTATAATTTACAAATGGATTGGGATAATTTAGAACATTGGTTAGTGTAATTGACTCGTCACTCACTACTACGAATTGAATTTCAGCAGTTATGGGATTATTGTAAACATCCCAAGCTTTAAAAGTGATTGTATGTATTCCGGGTGCTAAATTCCTAAAAGGATACCTTAATTTCCCTTTTTTATAATTATCCAATTCAGTTTCATAGTAATCATTGATAATATAAGGTTCGCTTTCATTTCCATCTAAAATAGCTACAATATCATGTCCAATTCCGCTCGCGGTATTAATCCCATTTTCATCTTCTAGATAGGCTAGAAAAAATGGAGAAGCATTGGTAATTCCACCATATACAAATGTTTGGTCGTTCATATACAATTTCACTGTTGGTGGAGTAGTATCGGCTGCAGCCAATGTGTTAATTCCTCCAATTTTGATAGTCGTATCGACTCCTGTGTTATCAATGTATTCTGAATTTTTTTTCGAATAAAAACTAACTCGTCCATTTCCAACAGGGATTTTAATGTCTCTTGGAACGACAAATCCAAATTCAAATTGACCATTGTTAACCGATGCATTTCCTCTAAAAATGGTTTCGCCTAAGGTGTTGAAATTAATTGGCGGGCTATTTCCGTCATTGTTAAATGTGGCTTTAATAATATTTTTATCAAATATATTTATTGCTAATTCACCATTGTAGGTTGTTAATAGGTTGTTATTTTCATCGGTAACTTCACCAGATAATTTAACATAGGCTAGCGATTTAAAATCGGGTATTGTTCCAGTTACGGGAAGGTCATTTACTTTAGTTAATCGAATTTTGGGTTTTGGAATAGCCAGCATTAGTGCAGGGTCTCCAATATAAAAAACAACATTTGATGACGAACTTGGATTACTGTTTTTTGCTAGTCGCAACGCTTCTGCGATCGAAGTATATTGGTTGGAGCCATAAGAAAATAAATATTCAGATAGTTTGTCATTGAAAAATTCTGCCGATCCTTGACCTATAGATCTCGTGGTAGTAACCATTGAAATGGCGCCTCCTTTTGGATTCCAATAGGTGTATTCTCCAGCGGTTGGTCGGTATGGGTTGTCAAATCTTGAAAAATCGCAGGTAATAGTGATAAATAATGGGTATTTGTATTGATTGCTTAAATTTTGGCCATCGGATTTTTCCCAAATTCGCTCTCCCGTTAATCCATCTTCCCCGCCATGTCCCAGATAATTAAAAACCAACGCCCCTTTTTCAAAGGCATTAAAAATATCTTCTCGTGCTTTGGGGTATCGATTTCCCCCCGAGGAAGTTTCCTGAACATAAGAGTCTAAAAGTACTTTTTTAACGTTGATGAATGGTTTTTCCGTTACAATTCTATCGGCCAATTGATTTTGTCTAAATTGCAATGATGCGTCAGAAGATTTATCGGAATCATCCGAAATGGCGACATAATTATTTCTCCAATTCCCATAAGATTTTAAATCATTATATTCAAAAACCTTATTGATCATTTCTTCTGCTTGTGTATTAGTACTTACTAACATTCTTCCAACGGCGATATCAATTCCTCCAAAAAAGTAGGCTACATTTCCTTCAGTGGGGTCCATATAGCCAAAAAAATCATCTGAAGTATAAGATGCTTCTCCTCCGGAAGTGCTATTTAAAGCATGGTAAATCGGGACAATATTAGTATTATTTGGAATTCTATTTTTATAATCGAATGAAGCGTCGCCAAACAAATTGATATATTTTATTCTTTTAGATGGGTTTGAAGCATTGAAATATACATACTTAATAAAATTTCTTATGGCCGCAATGTCTTGTTTTCCAGAAGAAAACTCTTCATAAATGGACTCTAAAGTAACTGTTTTTACGTTTAATTGAGAATAATTAATATGAAAAGCGGCCAACTTATCTGCTTGAGGTATTAAAAATGATGGAGTTATAATAAGGTAATCAAGATCTTGAAAAACGCCTTGATTATTTTTGAAAATGGTGCCTTTTAGATTTTGATTGACTACCCGAGTTGCGTTTTCTTTTAGTGGACTATACAAATCGGAGTAATCTATTGCGATATACTTTCTAGTTTCTCCCAAAAGGGCTTTAAATGAAAAATTACTTTGGTTTGGATTGTCTGTATTGGTAACATTATAGAGATCTGTAATATCCCAAACTTGCGAAATTCCTGAAGCCGAATTAAACTGATAGGAAGCGATACCAGAAAGGGTATTGGTGCCGTTGTATTGAAAACGAAATTGCTTGCCATAACCAGTCAAATTACGTTTTAATTTCAGAATGATATTATCCAAATAAGCATTCGAGGAAGGTACGCCCGCGTTATCGTACGTTAGTTTAATTTTAATTGTATTTGATGCGGCAATAGTTGTACTTGTTGGTAAAGAGGCAATAGTCAGTTCCGTTCCTGATCCAGCAGTTAAAGCGGTAAGATTAATATTTCCAACCAATTGGCCATTGGACTCCACTTTAAAAGTTGTAGCATTATAGGCATTTGAACCAACCGTGACATTTAAGTTGGCAGGTGAAGAAGTTACTGCGTTTGGAACTTCAAAAGTGAATTCTTGCACATTATTGATGTTAAATCCTTCGCCAAACCATTGTCTCCCTGCTCTAACGATATTTATCAAATCCACTTCATGAAATTGATAATCATCAAATGTGGTGATGTTTAATGTTGCTGGTTGTGTGGGTTGCGTGAAATTTTGGATTCGTTTTCCCAAATCTCCAGCCGCAGTTACATAATAATAGGACTTAGTTGCAAACAAGTTGCTATTGGTTTGATTTTCTTCATTCCAATTGTCAACTCCCTCAGCATAAAAAAGGATATAATCATTATCGTTAAATACGCCGTCATTTTCACCAATAAATTGGATGGCATTTTCAGTCAAATCTTCAGGATAGAAAGTGCTATTAAGAAGGGGTAGCATTCTGCCGCCGTTACCATAGATTTTAATTTTTCTAGGATCTGCATTTACATTGAAACCGAGATCACTTAAAAAACTTTTCGAAATTCTATAAACGCCTGATTTTTCGATGTAAAAACGAAACCATTCCCCTGATGATAAAACGGAATTGGAAAGTTGCTGGACATTTGAAGTTTGTTGTCCGTTCCTTTGGTTTTTATTATTGGTAAAATAATAAGAAAAGGAAACTACTTTTTTGAAACCATCGCCTTCTTTTATAATTGGAGAAAGGCTTAAGTAGGCATGTATTTTATCTCTAGAAATAGTTGATTTTAATGAAGCCTTTATGGAATTTGGAATATTCTTAGAATTTAAATCACCTAATTCAGAGGTTGAAATTTCCTTAAAAACAACATTTGTAATTTGGAGTGAATTTTCATCAATTAATTCTTGCTGAGGCAAATTTAAATTATAGAAGAGGGCTTTCTTAGAATTATCGAAGGAAAAATTCTCCGATTTTATTTGGGGGATATTGAATTTATTGGAGCCGAAAGAATATTCTGATTTTTCAGACCAAACTATTGAAACATCGCCTTTTTGTTGAGAAAAAGTAGCAATTGAGACAAATACTAAAATCAAAAATTTAACTTTCATAGGTTTTTTATAACGCTAAATTACACCAATTAGTGTGTAGATTAAAATTAAATTTTGATGCAGTGAATATAATATTTGATTTTTTTTTGCGTTTTGAGTTTGTAATCAAATTTTTTTGATCCAAATTTGAAATAAATTAAAGCAAATGTGTTGCGGTTTAATAGTTAATTATTATATTCGCCACAAAATTATTACCATCATTAAGTATGAAAACAAACAAAAATTTAATTATTAATGTTTTTCTAGGATTAGTTCTTCTTTTGGGAGCGGCTAGTTGTAGCAAGCAATCAAGCTCAAAAAGCGGTTCGTCTGCTACTGGTTGGAAAGTAAATGATAAAAAAGGAGGTTTCCAATATAATAGTAAATATAAAAAGCAAGATGCTGCGCCAGGATTGGTTATGGTTGAAGGTGGAACTTTTACAATGGGTAAAGTTCAAGACGATGTAATGCGTGATTGGAATAATACAGCTAATCAACAGCACGTTGCTTCTTTTTATATGGATGAAACAGAAGTTACTAATTTAATGTATATGGAATACTTAGATTGGACAAAGAGAGTTTTTCCTGCTGATGATGAAAAATATGAAAAAATATATTTAGGAATTTTACCAGACACCTTAGTTTGGAGAAACAGATTAGGATATAATGAGACTTATACAAACAATTACTTAAGACACCCAGCCTATGCTTCTTACCCAGTGGTAGGGGTTAATTGGATTCAAGCAGTTGAATTTAGTAAGTGGAGAACAGAAAGAGTAAATGAAAATGCACTTGAAAAATCAGGTTACTTAGAAAAAGATGCTAAAATTTTAAGTGTTACTGCAGAAAAAACTTTTAATACTGAAACCTATTTGAATGCACCAAGCAAAGCTTTTGGTGGTGATGAAAAAATTGTATTAAGAGGCCCTAAAAATTCTAAATCTAAGGACATTAAAGTGGCGGGAACTAAAGGTCAACCAGCAACCACAAAAAAGCCATCAGGAGTATATGCACAAAGAACATCAGGGATATTATTACCTGAGTACCGACTTCCTACTGAAGCAGAATGGGAATACGCAGCCGCAGCTGATGTAGGTCAAAGATTTTACAATACCTTTAAAGGTCAAAAGAAATATCCATGGTCGGGTAGTTATACTAGATCTGGAAAAAGACAAACTAAGGGAGACCAATTGGCAAACTTCAAGCAATCTAAAGGAGATTATGGAGGAATTGCTGGATGGTCTGATGATGGAGCAGATATTACAAATATTGTAAAATCATATCCTCCAAATGATTTTGGTTTATATGATATGGCAGGAAACGTTGCAGAATGGGTTGCCGATGTATACCGTCCAATGGTTGATGATGAAGTGAGTGATTTCAATTACTTTAGAGGTAACGAATTTGAAAAAAACAAATTAGTTAAAGGTAAAGTAGATGTTGTAACGGATGTTAAAGACATTAAATATGAAACTTTGCCAAATGGAAAAGTGATTGCAAGAAGCCTTCCAGGACAAATTGTTCAAGTTCCAGTTGATGATAATGAAACCTACCTTAGACAGAACTTTGATAAAAGTTATGAAAAGAACTACAGAGACGGTGACAAACAATCAACAAATGACTTTGGAAGTGTAAATGCAGCCAATACGAATGATAGTAACGGAATGTACAACTCACCAATTCACAATGTTTCTGTAAATTCATTAGGTGTTACAGTAAAACAAAAAGATGAGAGTAATACTAGAACTACACTAGTTAACGATAATGTTAGAGTTTACAAAGGTGGTTCTTGGAGAGACAGAGCGTACTGGTTAGATCCAGCTCAAAGAAGATATTTCCCTCAAGATATGGCAACTGATTACATTGGATTCAGATGTGCGATGTCTAAAGTAGGACCTAAAGCAGACAAAAAGAAAAGAGCTAGAAATTAATTTCACTCTAAATACTATATAAAAGCCCTATTTTAGGGCTTTTATTTTATAAAATTGTTTTTTATTATTATGGATATTAATAACATTCACCACTTTTTTTTAAAATGTAATTCGGTTTCTATTGACACTCGAAAAATTGAACCTGGATCCTTGTTTGTTGCGATTAAAGGGGATAATTTCGACGCCAATACTTTTGCAAAAGAGGCTTTGGAAAAAGGAGCTTCCTTTGTTATTATTGACAATCCTAATTATTTTATTGACGAACGAACCATTGTAGTTAAAGATAGTTTGAAAACCTTACAAGAATTGGCTAAATTCCACCGAGAATTCCTAAATATTCCAATTGTAGCGTTAACAGGAAGTAACGGAAAAACGACTACCAAAGAATTGATACAAGTGGTGTTGTCAAAAAAGTTCAACACTAAAGCAACCTTTGGAAACCTTAATAATCATATTGGTGTTCCCCTCACTTTACTTTCATTTACTAAAGATACAGAGGTAGGTATTGTGGAAATGGGTGCTAATCATCAAAAGGAAATTGAATTTTTATGTGAAATAGCAAAACCTGATTTTGGTTATATTACTAATTTTGGAAAGGCTCATTTAGAAGGTTTTGGCGGAGTAGAAGGAGTGATTAAAGGGAAATCTGAAATGTATACTTATTTGGGGAATCATCACAAAACCGTTTTTGTGAATTTGAACGATCCCATTCAAGTTGAAAAAACAACTCGTATTAATTCCTTTACCTTTGGATTAAATACTAAAAATGCAGATGTATTAATCGATTCTATCAATGCGAATCCATTTGTTGAGGTGGAAGTAAATGACACTAAAATCACTTCGCATTTAATAGGGTTGTATAATTCAAATAATATTAATGCTGCTATTTCAATTGGAATTAAATTTGGTGTATCATTGCCTGACATAAAAAGTGCTATTGAAGGATTTGTTCCTCAAAATAATCGATCTCAATTATTATCTGTAAATTCTAATGAAATCATATTAGATGCCTACAATGCCAATCCTAGTAGTATGGTTGTGGCACTTGAGAATTTTTTCCAATTGGAAAATAAGAATAAAATTGCAATTCTAGGCGATATGTTTGAATTGGGAGAAGAGAGTTTGGAAGAACATCAATCAATTGTTGATTTAGTAAATAATAATAATTCGGTAACTACCTATTTCATAGGTAAAGACTTTTTCAGTAATAAAATTCAAAATGAAAATTGCCATTTCTTTCTAACTTTTGAAGATTTTGCTCAGAGTATTAATGGCAAAGCAATGAGTAACAGCTTGATATTAATTAAGGGTTCCAGAGGTATGGCTTTAGAACGGACTTTGGGAATTTTATAAAGCTATTTATTTAATCCTTTTTCACAGTTGAATTCAAAAAATCACTTGGGGTTTCTCCAGTAACTTCCTTAAAAGCGCTGTAAAAGCTAGAGCGAGAACTAAAACCAGACATTTGTGCAATTCCATCGATGGTAATATTGGAATGAGAAGATTCTAATAATAATTTTTTAGTGTATTCAATTCTAAGTTCAGTTCTTAATTTCGAAAATTTAGTATTAAATATAGAGTTAATACAATAGGAAACGTGGTTTTGAGGAACTTCCATTTTTATTGCAATATCAGCAATAGAAAAACGAGAATTTATGTAGGGTTTTTCTTTTTCGAAATAGTCTTTTATTCTTTCCGCTAATTCTAAAAATGGCTCGTTTTCTTCTTCATCTCGTAATGTAGCATTAGCATTAGAATTGCTATTTTTTGCCCGAATGCTTTTGCGTTTAATTTTAGGGATTCTATTTTTTTTATTGGGCATCCCGTATAAAATTTCTGGAAAGAATAAAACCCCAATTGCTAAAAATAAAAAAGCAATTCCAGTTGTTGCATTTACTACTAGTGTATTTTGTTTTAGTTGATCAACTGTATAAAAGATAAAATAGATCGTTAGAGCGAGGAAATTTAATACCAAAAGAAGAACCAAAATGATTAAAGAGACCAACCACCGAAAGGTTATTTTTAATTGTTTTTTTGGAATATTAAGGTAGTTATTTTTTTTCTTTGAAAATTTCCATAGTATAAATCCAGAGTATATAGCATAGGTAAACAATAAAAATAGTCTAAAAATAAAATTGAATTTATAATTAAAAAATTCATTGACATTGATGTGTTTTATATTCTCAAAGTTTTCGATTATCATTTCAGCCACCTCTTTTTTGTAGCTAAAAGGAGATAATAAATAGGGAGTGATTCCAATTAAATGAATGAATGCCGGAATAAAATGCAAATAGTCTTTGGCGCTCAAACCTTGCCGGTCTTTTATAGTTCCTCGTACATAAAAATACAAGAAAGGTCCTGAAAGCAGCATGAAAGGGGAAATGTTATTGTAAAATACGGCTAGCCAAAAAGCAGATTTGCCATAAATGGATAAGTAATGCGCTAGGCCGTAAATGGCAACCAATAAAAAAAACGAGCCAACAAAACCGGCGTTTTTATTCCGTTTCCAATTATAAATTATTAAAATAATTGCTAATAAAATTAGCATTAAAGAGAGATACAATAACATTTAAGGGGCCATTTATTTGCACAAAAATACTAAAAAAATAATTAAAAAAATGTCCACTTTTTTAAAAAATCGGACAACTTTAAACTAGCTATTCTACTGTAAACACTAGTCATAGATTAATTTTGTAAGATTTTACAATAATCATTATCATTATTTTCAAATTTTAATCTAAAATATAAATGAAAAATAGTTTTTTCACACAATCAATCAAACATTATTTAGCTGTTGCCTTCTTACTTGTTGCAACTTTTAGTGGAGCACAAACGAAATTAGCAGATTGGACTGTAAGTGGAGGCAGTTTCACAGCCGCACCAACATTTTCTAATGGTTTTGCTCATGCTACTGCAGTGTCGTCTATATCAATTTCCCACAATGGATATTCAGCTG